>CAZICU010000064.1:0-1566 GCA_964537905.1 uncultured Gammaproteobacteria bacterium | reverse complement strand
CCTTGGCCTTGAGTAGTGGAATTACTATTGGTACTTTTAGCAACGATTGGAGAGGTAAATAATAAAAAGAGAAATGATAAAACTAAATATTTTTTCATTTAAAATTTAAACAATAACTATATTATTTATCACTTTAGATAGAAACTATTTTTTGAGAGGATTAAGTTTAAAAGTTTTAAGAATACCTCGAGCGGCCATAATTCCGGTAGCTCCAGCACCAGTGATAGATCCGGCCATACCAGAAGCATCACCAGCAATAAATAAATTTTTGACATTAGTTTCTAGATTAGAATCAGTTTTTACTTTGGTAGATCTAAATTTTACTTCTGGAGCATAAAGTAAAGTTGATCCAGAATTAATTCCTGGCATAACTTTATTTAATTGATCAAGACCTTCTAGAATATTAGTAACAATTCGATGAGGTAAAGCCATAGAAATATCTCCGGGGGTAATATCTTTGAGAGAAGGAATAACCGGAGATTTTTTAATTCGAGAAAAAGTACTGCGACGACCAATTTTTAGATCAGCTAGTCGTTGAAGAATGGGTTTTCCCCCACCGATTGTGGTGGCTAATTCAGCAACAGATCGAGCATAAAGAAGAGAATTTTCGACTGGTTTTGTGAGATGAACTTCACAAACAAAAGCAAAATTGGAATTAGGTGAAGCATTGTTAGAAAGAGAATGACCGTTAACACAAACGTAACCGGAATAATCTTCTCGAACAACATAACCATTGGGACAACTACAAAAAGTTCTAACAACATCATCAAAGGTCCGAGTTCTAACTTTAAAAACAACTTCATATAAAGCTTGGGCATGACGACGCATAATATAAGAGGGAAATTCAACTCGAACTCCAACTTCGACCATATCATAGGTATATTTAATCTTGTATTTATCAGATATGAGTTGAAACCAACGAGCCATACCTCGACCGGGAGCTAATAAAATTTTTTGAGCAAAATAATCAGATTGATCAGTCTTGAGGCCAAGAATAATATTATTTTTAATAATTAAGTCAACAACTTCGGTTTGATCAAAAAAAACAACTCCATTTTTTTCGAGAAAATTTTGAAACTCAAACATGACTTGTTTGAGTTTGTCGGTACCAACGTGTTTGGCGCGACGAACAATTAATTCAACATCATGAATTTGAGCTTCTTCAATAAGTTTATTAACCTCTTGATTATCTCCAGGATATTCTTTGGCAGTAACTCCAAAATCCATAAAAATTTGATTTATTTCTTCAAGAATTCGGCCATAGTCATCGGGGTCAATAATATCAAAAGTTCTTTCATGAGAGAGTTTGGGAGTGAAATGTAATTTACCGTCGGAATAAGCACCGGCACCACCAAAGCCAAACATAATTTCACTACTTTTACGTTTCTCAATTCGATTACCTTTGTCGATTAAAGCTATTTTGAGTTGAGGGTTTTTTTTGATAATTTCATAACAAGCAAAGATTCCAGCCGGGCCAGCACCAACAATGATGACGTCAAAAATGTTTTTTTTGAACACAAAATTTATAATACAGGTAAAATCAAAAAATACAATCTAGTGAAGTTA
>CAZICU010000063.1:0-1568 GCA_964537905.1 uncultured Gammaproteobacteria bacterium | reverse complement strand
AAAAATAAAATATTAACAAATTAAAAAAACTGTCCTAATAAAAGGGGACACTTAATAATTCCAGTACGAATGACATTACGAATGCTTCTTTTACAATATTTTAAGGGGCTTCTATTTAAAAGCATCTATAAATCAATAAATTACAGGATATTTTCTTATAAAAATGCAAATAAATTTCAATGCTTTGTTAAAACAAGATAGATGGGGCAATAAACAGAAAAAAAATAAAAATAATCATTTAAATTAACTGATAATCAAATAATTAATTGTATATTTGCCGAAAATTTAAAAAGATATGAGAGCAACCAAACAGGTATATAAACAACTAGGAAATATCGGATTATTTGATAAAGAAGAAACGACCAATCGATTGAACAAAATAGGAAATCCTCTCGATAAATTGTCTAAAGTTATTGATTTTGAAATGTTTCGAGAAGAATTGGAAACGAATCTTATTAAAGAGAAGCTATCAAATGTGGGAGCTAAACCGTACGATTACGTAATGATGTTCAAAATATTAGTTATCCAACGCATGTATGGTTTAAGTGATGAACAGATTGAATATCAGATTATTGATAGAACGAGTTTTCGTAATTTTCTCGGTTTAAGCGAAGGAGACAAAGTGCCGGATGCTCGTACAATTTGGAAATTCAGAGAAGAATTGACCACCAAACAAGTCATTGACAAATTATTCGATTTATTTGATAAGTTTTTGAGAAACAGTGGATTAATAATGACTGAGGGCAAAATTATTGATGGTAGTTTTGTGGAAGTTCCCCGCCAACGAAATCATCACGAAGAAAATAAGACGATAAAAAAGGGAAATGGGGAAGAATTGTGGAAAGAAAAGCCGGCGAAAAAACGACAGAAAGATATTGATGCCCGTTGGACAAAAAAAGGCGGTCAGAATTATTATGGCTATAAAAATCACGCAAAAGTAGATTCAAAAAGTAAGTTAATCACTAAATCAGTAGTAATTTCGGCGTCTGTGCACGACTCGCAAGTAGTTGAAAAACTGATAGATGAGAAAGATAATGGTGAAAATTTTTATGCTGACAGTGCTTATGTTGGAAAAAATGTAAAACGTGTTTTGCGTAAACATAAGATGAAAGATAAGGTTATTAAGCGAGCTAAACGAGGTCAAAAATTGAGTAAGTATCAAGAAACTTTGAATAAGAAAAATTCATCTGTCAGGGTTCGGGTTGAACATGTTTTTGGATTTTGTGAACAAAGCATGCACAGAATGTATAGTCGTGCGGTTGGAATTATCCGAAATTCTGCAATTATTGGTTTAATGAATTTGGTTTATAACATGCTTCGTTACGAACAAATTCAAAGACTTGGAATGAATTAGATGTTGTAATTTGCTAATAGATAGATAGATAGATTTGGGAAAATAACAAAAAAATGAAAGAAAATGAAATTTGTAACATAATTTAGTGTAAATTTGTCGCCGTATTTTCAAACGGTTTTTAAGGGACTCCGGTCGTTTGAGGGTACAAGGTGAAAAATATTAAAAAATAGAAGTCCCCAAAATATAGAACAATAAAAATCTTTTAATCGTATTA
>CAZICU010000062.1:0-1680 GCA_964537905.1 uncultured Gammaproteobacteria bacterium | reverse complement strand
GGATTTGAACTTCAAAAATAGTACCAGTGTAATAATCACAACCACGGACTAAAGTCGGGTCAAAAATATAGGCAGTTTGAGGAATATTAAAATCTTTTAAAGCATCTAAAACCTGTTTTAAATTTTCATCTGGTTGAGCTTGTTTGATATAATCAAAAATTTGATCAATTTGACTATTATTAAGACCTTTGGAAGTGAGTTCATCTTTTACTCCATTATTACCGATTTTATCTAATTTATCGAGAGATTGAAGTACTGAATTTTGACGTTCAGTAACCCCACTTTGAGATAAAATTGAGGACAAAACAGAACGGCTATTAATTTTAATAGTGGCGTTTTTGAAACCTAATTTTTTGACTCCTTGATAGATAATGGAAATTATTTCGGCATCAGCAATAGGGGAGGTGGTGCCAAAAATATCTATATCACATTGGATAAATTCTCGGTAGCGACCTTTTTGAGTATTTTCGGCGCGCCAGACAGGTTGGATTTGATAACGACGGAAGGGTAAAGAAATTTGGTTGCTGTAAATAGCTAAAACTTTGGAAGTAGGGACGGTTAAATCATAACGAAGACCAATATTTCGATCGCCATTATCTTTAAAGAAATAGCCTAATTTATCGTCGGTTTCACTACCATATTTACCCTTTAAAACTGAAGAATACTCTAAAGCTGGAGTTTCTAATGGTTGAAAACCGGAAGTTTCAAAAAGACTAGTTAAAGTATTTTTGACATAGTTTCTGAGATACATGTCAGAAGGTAAAAAATCTCGAAAACCTTTGAGAGTTTGAGTTTTAATATTTGATTGATTCATGGTTGATTTTAACATTTTGAGATAAAATAGTTCATGAATATAGTAGAAATTAAAAATAAAGAATCTTTTTTGGCAGTTGATTTGAATGGGGGAAGGATTGTTAGTTTAACCAAAGATGATCAAAAAATTTTAGGAACATTTGAAAGAATTGATGGTAAGAAAGGGAATACTCATCTTTGTGTACCGAATTTTGCTGATGAAGGAGTAGAAAAATATGGTTTTGTTTTTCATGGTCCATTTAGAAATGCAGTTTGGAATTTGGTGTCACAAAATAATGATGACTTAGAAATTGAGTCTGAAATTGAGGGTTTACGGGTAAGACAAAAATTTTTAATTAATGATGAATTTGAACAAAAAATTGAAATTAAAAATAATTCATTAGAAAGTAAAAGAGTTAATTTAGCAGTTCATAATTATTGGGATACGGAATTTGGTTGGCAAGGAACAAAGTTAAATAGGGTGGATATTAGTCAAGGGTTTAAAACGAATCCGGAAATAAAATTGAATTCTGAGAATATATTGGAATTTCCCGATAAAAAAACACTTATTTGGAGAGTAGAAAATTTTAAATTAGGAAAATTATGGACAGCTTTTAAAGAAGAAAATGGAGAAAAAATCTATGATCAAAAATATGTTTGTTTAGAGCCGGAAATGGAATTTGAAGGATTTGTTGAAACAGATAAAAGTTGGTTAGAATCAGGAAAGAGAATTGATTTGAATCAAAGTATTCGTTTGAAATGATTTTTTGAGTCTCTTTGGCTAAAGCTACGGCAGATCATGGGTGGTGGTATACCGGACTTGAACTTAAATTTCAACCTGTCCGAAGTTTCGGACCGCTTTAACCAATTGAGCTAAGTTTTTGGGGT
>CAZICU010000061.1:0-1690 GCA_964537905.1 uncultured Gammaproteobacteria bacterium | reverse complement strand
GAGCAAAATTAAAAATGTGTTACACTTTTCTATGAGTAATATTGTTCCATTGTATGGAACTTTTGAAAATCCGCCTCCAATAGATCCTTTTACTTCAATATTTCAATTCATTACGTCTTCAACTTTTATTATTGCCAGTTTTGTTTTAGGATTTATTTTGTTTTTAATATCTAATAAAAAAATTTTTATTTATTTACCTTTAATCATTTTGTTTTTAATTTTTTGTTTAAAAATTATTTTTCCTTTTAGTTAAAAATTATGGCAATGCAACTATTGTACGGACCAGGTTTTGCTCCAGAACCAGAACCATTTTACGTTCCAATTCTTCGATTTTTAGCATCTCCATTCTTAGTTATTATTAGTTTTGTTGTTGGTTCATTGTTATTTTTATTAACTAAGAAAAAAATATTTATTGTTTTGCCATTAATAATTTTTTTATTGTATTTTATTTCTAAACTAATATTGGATGTTTTTTTCATTTTTTAAATGTCTCTTTTTTCTAAAATACTTCTTTTAGGTAAACTTAAATTAAATTCATTACAACTTAATTATCTTCGAAAAAAACACCCTCTCAACTATTTATTTTGGGAAGCCACATTAAATTGCAATTTTAATTGTCGTCATTGCGGATCAAGAGCTAGTCGTCAAAATCACTTCAATGATGAATTGACTACCGAAGAAATTAAATCGGTTTTTAAATCAATTTCTCTAAAAACTAATCCCCAAAAAATTATGTTGGCAATCACAGGCGGAGAACCATTACTTCGCAAGGATTTATTTGATGTTATGGATTATGCCAATAAACTTGGTTTTAATTGGGGCATGGTAACTAATGGATATCTAATTAGTCCAAAAATTGTTGAACAAATGAAAAAGTCCGGTATGTCAACAATTGTTGTTTCTATTGATGGAATTGGCAAAAAACATGATGAATTTCGTCAAACCCCAGGTTCTTATGAAAAAGCTATTAACGCCGTTAAATTATTAGTAAAATTTGGTTTCGTTAAAAATGTTCAAATTACTACTGTTATAAACCAAAACAATATAAATGATTTAGAAGAAATGTATCAAGAATTTTCTAAATTACATCTTCATTCATGGAGAATTGTTAATATGGATCCAATTGGTCGAGCTCAAGACAATAAAAAATTACTTTTAAAACCAACCGAATTTAAAAAAATGGTTAGTTTTATTAAAGAAAAACGTCCAATTTCCAAAATGGATATTACTTATAGTTGTTCTGGTTTTCTTGGTCCTAAATATGAAGGAAAGGTTCGTAATTGGTTGTTTAATTGTTTAACTGGTATTACTACCGCCAGTATTCTCCATAATGGAGATATTTTTGTTTGTCCAAATGTTAGTAGAATGCCAGAATTAATCCAAGGTAATATTCGTAAGAATGATTTTTATTGTACTTGGCAAAATAAATTCAAAATATTTCGCCAAAAAAATCGTACTTCTTGTTCTAATTGTAAAAAATGTTCCGAATGGGAAAATTGCTATGGTGGTCCTTTTCATCTTTGGGATTTTGATAAAAACCAGCCAAAAATTTGCCATCTTAAATATTTAAAATAGTTCTAAATCCGTTCCACTTCTCGAGCCAAGATAAATTATACCCATAATATAGGCAATATATTCATTTTCAGGCAGCTTGACTTTCATTATTAACAGTCCTATAACTTCAATTAGA
>CAZICU010000060.1:0-1831 GCA_964537905.1 uncultured Gammaproteobacteria bacterium | reverse complement strand
AAATGCATGCCGCTGAAGATGTTGGATTAATCAAATTTGATATTTTAGGAATTCGTAACCTTTCTTTTTTAGGACAAGCTGTAGTTAATGTTCGTAAAACCAAAGGAATTGAAGTAAATCTTCGCAAAATTCCTCTTGATGATAAAAAAACTTTTGAGATGCTTTCTCGAGGTGATACTATGGGAACTTTCCAATTATCGGGTGACGGTATGACTAAATGGCTCAAAGAGCTTAAACCTAATCGTGTTGAAGATCTTATGGCTATGGTAGCTCTTTATCGACCAGGTCCAATGGCTATAATTCCTGAATATATTGCCCGTAAAAATGATCCATCAAAAATCAATTTTTTTGATCCAAAAATGGAAAAATTTCTTAAAAATTCATATGGACTTTTGGTTTATCAAGACGACTGTTTGTACACGGCTATTGAATTAGCCGGTTACAATTGGACCGAAGTTGATAAATTTCGAAAAGCTATCGGTAAAAAAATTCCTGAAGAAATGGCGGCTCAAAAAGAGAAATTTATTCAAGGATGTATTAATAATGGCTATACTCCTCAAAAAGCCCAAGAAATTTTTGGTTACATCGAACCATTCACCAGCTACGGTTTTAATAAAGCTCATGCGGCTTCATATGGTATGTTAGCCTACCGAACTGCCTATATGAAAGCTAATTTTCCTGTTGAATATATGTGTGCTTTACTTACAGCTGAAGCAAATGATGCTGACAAAGTTACTACTGGAATTGAAGAGAGTCGAAAAAGTGGCATTATTGTTGGACCACCAGATATTAATAAATCAAACAGCGGCTTTGAAATAGAAAAAAATCCAGATTCATTAGAAAAAATGGCTATTCGTTTTGGTTTTAGTGCCATTAAAAATGTCGGAGCTGCTGCTATTGAAAATATTATCAACGAAAGAAATGAAAACGGTCCTTTTGTTAATTTCAATGATTTTTGTATTCGAGTTGATAGTCAAAAAGTCAATAAACGAGTTTTAGAAAGTCTAATTAAAGTTGGTGCTATGGATCAATTTGGAGAACGTAATGCTATTTTAGCTTCATTAGATAAAATCAGAATTGATTGTGAAAAAATAACTACCAAAAAAAATAACGGTCAATTCGGACTTTTCGATACTCCAACTGAATCAAATAGTAAAGTCATCGCTCCACCAGATCAATTTCTTAATGTCGAACCAATGACGGAACACGATCGCTTAATTATGGAAAAAGAATTAATCGGAGTTTTTGTCACTGAAAATCCTTTAAATAAAATTCTAAAACCTTTTGCTTCCCTTGGTCTTCCAAAAATCAATGAAATTCTTCAAAAAACTAATGATGTTCCAATAAAATTTATCGCTTCGATCAAAAGATTTAAAAATATTTTCACCAAAAAAAATAATGCCAAAATGGCTTTTGTTACTCTCGAAGATGAAACTGGAACAATTGAATCTGTAATTTTTCCTAAAACCTACGAAAGAATTTCAAATATTATCGAAGAAAACAAAGCCGTTTATGTTGAAGGAAAAATAAATATTCGAGAGGGGAGTCTTTCAGTTTTAATCGACAGTCTCACCGATAAAGCCCCAGAAAACGCCAGTAAATTTGATTTTGTTATTACTGTTCCTCAAAATGCTTCTCAAAATCAACTTATGCAACTAAATACTTTACTTAAAAATAATCCCAATGGTCACCGAGGACTAATTATTTTACCAAACGGTAAAAATCTCCCTTTGAGTTACGGTGTAAATTACAATCAACAACTTCAAAATAAAATAAACGATATCCTCTTGTCAAAATCAGCTTAGCTTGGTAGACTACCAAAGTTTTATTG
>CAZICU010000059.1:0-1837 GCA_964537905.1 uncultured Gammaproteobacteria bacterium | reverse complement strand
TTTTTAAATAAAGCTAAACTATGGCATTTATACAAAACACAATCTTAATTTTCTGTTTTTTTTCTTTTTTTATTGGCCAAATTTTTCGTTTTAATTTTTTTGGTATTTCTTTTACTTTAATTGATATTTCGATTATCTGTCTTTTTTTATTTAATATTATTATTCACCTTAAAAATCACCATCTAAAAATTAAAAATAAATATTTTGCTTATTTTTTAATTTATTTATTAATTATTTTTCCAGTAAGTTATTTTAAATATCAAATATTTTCTCTTAATTCTCTTTTATATCTCATCAGATTAATTTGTCTTTTTTCTTTCTTAGTTTGGCCTTTAAATCTAACCAAAAAACAACACTATTTATTTTATTTAACTATTATTGCCAATATTCTTTTTGGTTTTATTCAATATTTTTTCTGGCCAGACTTTACTTATTTTAATATCAACCAATGGGATCCTCATCTTTATCGACTTGTTAGTACGTTTTTTGATCCTACATTTACTGGACTGATTTATCTTTTGTTTTTTATCAAAACTTATCTTAATAAAAAGATACCTTATCGTCAGATTTTACTGATTATTTCTTATTTAGCCTTAGCTCTAACTTACAGTCGATCTACTTATTTATCATTAATAATTGCTTCTATATTTATTTCTTTTTCTACCAAAAAAATTCGTCATGTCTTTTTTGCTCTAATTTTAGTCATCATTACTATTTTTTGTTTACCTCGACAAACAGGCGAGGGGACTAAGCTTGAAAGAACCTCATCTATTTTCGCTAAAATAGAAAATTACCAAGAAGGCATTTTTTTATATTTTAAACATCCTATTTTAGGTATTGGCTATAACAATATTCCTTTTTTTAGGGAAATAAAAGATCAAAAATCTCATTCTAATTTTGGCTTTGATGGTAGTCTTTTAAATTTATTAATTACTACCGGTATAATCGGCACTAGTCTTTTTTTAATTGGTGGTAAAAAATATTATCAATCGTCTAATTTAACTCAAAAAACATTCATTTGGGTTATTTTATTTCATTCTTTATTTGCTAATTCTTTACTCTATCCTTGGATTATCTTGTCCTTAATTTTTCTTTAAAGACTATAAGTTATCGAAATTTTCTTCTTAGTCTGATTTCCAGCCAAATCAGTTGAAATTATTTCTAACTCATTTTTTCCCGTATTTAACTGCCATTTTAATTTAAATTTTCCATCATTATCTAATGGAGCTATCCTAGAATTAATCGAAACGCTAGCCCCTACATCAGTCAATCCGATAATATCAAAATCAGAAGAATCAACTGATAAACTTTCTTCACTTGGATTAGTTAATTCAAGTTTAGGTGGAGTTTTATCGTAAATTACATTTATTGTTTTTGAACCATCTCCACTCCCAACATCAGGAGTACTTGCTACCGCATTAAAACCATTATCTCCTTCATCAAGAGAAATATTATTAAAAATAAAATCACCTTCTGCAGTTACTTCGGTTTTCCCAATAGAAATTTCACCTTTAAATAATTCCACTGTCACCATCGGTTCAGCAAAACCACTTATTTTTATTTGACTGCTATTAGTTGCTTCATAAGGAATTATTAATCTAGGTGCCAACGGAGGTAATTTATTTTCTTTTATTTGTTCCGTTTTTTTAGATTTTCCCTCACCCAAAAAAACTGAAAATTTTATTAGTAAAGGAAGACCAAAAACTAAAATTGAAATCGACAAAATTATCGTTAATAAACCTAAAAAAACAGTTTTTTTAGTAACTTGATCTTCAGTATTTCTTTTTAATCTTGAACGTTTAAACTCGGCCATAATATATTAAAGTATAACATCAAT
>CAZICU010000058.1:0-1903 GCA_964537905.1 uncultured Gammaproteobacteria bacterium | reverse complement strand
GATGTTTTATATTGGATTTTATTAATGAGTCATGATTTAGATATTGATATTGTAAAAGCGTTAAATAATAAAATGAAGAAAAATGAAGAAAAATATTCAGTGGAAAAGTTTAAAGGTAACCATAAAAAATACAACGAAATATAAATATGATTGTTTATTCGTCGACGAAAAAAGATTTTTTAAATGATGTTCTTGATGGTTATGTTGAGAAACAAATTCTTACATCATTTGTTAGAGAATTAGGTCATTCAACTGGAAAAAGTGAAATCAGGTCATGGAAAGAATCAATGCAATATATGAGTAATATAATGTACGATCCGGATATCCCTAATGATGTTGGTGTTGCTATTGAGTATAAAATTCCGAGAACTTCAAAAAGAATAGATTTTATTATCACAGGTAAAGATGAAAATAAAAAAAATAGTGCAATTGTAGTTGAATTAAAACAATGGAGTGAAGGAATAGAATTGTCTGATAAAGACGGTATTTTAAATGCAAAATTTTATGGTGGTGAAGTAAATCACCCGTCTTATCAAGCTTGGTCGTATACAACTTTACTCGAAGATTATAATGAAAATGTTCAAAAAGAAAATATTGTATTAACTCCTTGTGCTTACCTACATAACTACGAACCAGACGATGTTATTTTAAATGATTTTTATAAATCATATACCGATAAAGCACCAGTTTTTTTAAAACCGGATGCCAAAAAACTTCAAACTTTCATTAAAAAATTTGTTAAGTATGGTGACAATAAAGAAACACTATTTGCAATAGAAAATGGTCGGATAAGACCATCAAAAGATCTAGTTGATAGTTTGGCTGATATGCTTAACGGAAAACAAGAATTTATTCTTATTGATGACCAAAAATTGGTGTATGAGACTGCTTTGAAATTGGCAAAAGAGTCAGATATTGCAAATAAAAATGTATTAATAGTAGAAGGAGGACCAGGAACTGGAAAATCTGTTGTAGCAGTTAACTTATTAACTGAATATACAAAAATGGGCTTAGTTTCTCAATATGTTACAAGAAATTCTGCTCCAAGAGAGGTTTATCAAATAAAACTTACTGGAAAATTTACTAAAACAAGAATAGCTAATTTGTTTAGTTCTTCAGGATCTTTTTATGATGTCGATAAAAATACTTTTGATGCTTTGGTGGTAGATGAAGCACATAGATTGAGTGAAAAATCAGGGATGTTTAGTAATTTAGGCGACAATCAAGTTAAGGAGTTGATAAATGCTTCAAAATTTTCTATTTTTTTTATTGACGAAGATCAAAGAGTAACTATTAAGGATATTGGAACAAAGGAAAAAATTAGATATTGGGCTAAAAAAATAGGAACAAAGGTTTATGAATTAAAACTAGAATCACAATTTAGATGTAATGGATCTGATGGTTATTTAGCTTGGCTTAATGAAATTCTTCAAATTAAAAATACCGCCAATGATACTTTAGAGGAAATAAATTACGATTTTAGAGTTTTTGATGACGTACAAAAATTATACGAGACAATAATTAACAGAAACAAAATAAATAATAAATCAAGATTAGTAGCGGGATATTGTTGGAATTGGATAAGTAAAAAAAATGTAAATCAATATGATTTTGAAATTGGGAATTTCAAGGCAAAATGGAATCTTAGTGAACATGGTCAAAGTTGGATTATTAGAGATAATTCAGTAGAACAAATAGGTTGTATTCACACATGCCAAGGATTAGAGCTTGATTATGTTGGAGTAATAATTGGACCAGATTTAATAATTAGAGATAATAAAGTTATAACTGATTCATCTAAAAGAGCCTCAACAGATCAGTCACTAAAAGGATTGAAAACAATGGAAAAGAGTAATCCTGTTGAGGCAAAAAAAATTGCGGAAATGATAATTAAAAATACATA
>CAZICU010000057.1:0-1931 GCA_964537905.1 uncultured Gammaproteobacteria bacterium | reverse complement strand
AGAATGCTCCCCTCCGAAGGGAGTGATGTGAGTTCGATTCTCACCGGGAACACAGGTAAGTAGAAAGTTATAAAGTTATAAAGTTATAAAGTTAGAAAGTAGAAAGTTATAAAGTAGAAAGTAGAAAGTTATAAAGTAGAAAGTAGAAAGTTATAAAGTTATAAAGTAGAAAGTTGAAAAAAAATAAAAACCTCTCTCCGGATAAACCGGTATCTCCCCTTAAAAAAGGGAGAAGTCATAAATCAGTGGTTTTGGTGGGGGGGTGTTTTGATGTGCTTCATTTAGGTCATATAATTTTTTTGGAGAAAGCGAAAAAATTAGGAGATAAATTGGTGGTATTGTTGGAAGCTGATGAAAATATTAAAAAAGATAAAGGAAATAATCGACCGATTAATAATCAAGAAAATAGGGCGAAAATATTGATGAGTTTAAAAACGGTTGATAAAGTAATAAAACTACCGGAAATGAAAAATGATGAAGAGTATTTTAATTTGATTAAAAAAATATCGCCAACTATAATTGCAGTTACTGATGGTGATAAAAGAATTTTTCAAAAAAAAGAACAGGCAAAAAAAATTGGAGCAAAATTGATTAAGGTAACAAAAGTGATCCCCTATCAATCAACAAGTCGAATAGTAGAAATTATTACTCAAGATCTGTAAGATCCATTTCTGGAAAACTACTTTTTATATCTTCTAAAAACTGAGAATAGTCTTGAAAATTAATGTCTTTTGGAGGTTCAAAATCAGCATCACTAACGACTACGGGAGAACAATTGCCTTGGAATTCACTATCTAAATCAATCTGTTCGTAAGCCATTTGAGAAGACTCCTCTTTTGGAACATCAGAAGTAGTATCAAAATCCGCTTTGGTTTTAATGGCAAAATCGGTTTGATCGAATTGAGATCCCCAAGTGTAAACGTATTGACCATCACTAATGGAATTGATAATTTGTTCGCCTTCAGCTGATTTAGCACTAAGAATTTGTTTAAATTTTTTACCATTAATAATAATTTCACTTTCAAAAGAACCTTCTTGATTACTGCCAGAATAAATACATTTTTGAGGAATATTTTTGGCAATTAAGTCACGAAGAGAAAAAGATGAAGTAGAATTGTTTGAAGAATCAGAAGAATTATTGGAGGAATTTTTGACTCCACAAGCAGAAAGAAATAAAGAACTAGCTATAATTAAACTAAGGCTAAGATATTTTTTCATTTTAATTTAAAAACTAATAGGTAATTTATTTTACCATTTCGAGATATAATCGTTTACTCATGAACAATAATACAATTATTAAAATAAAAGATGACTTATATTACGATGAAAGATCGGCGGGAGGAATAGTTTTTAAAAAAGATAAAGAAAAAATTTTATGGCTTTTGATTAGAACTGTTTCGAGTTACAAGTCGGCTAAAAAAAAGCAAAAAAGTCCAGTCTATAAATTCCCAAAAGGCCATTTAAAAGAGAATGAATTTTTAAAACAAGCGGCTTTGAGAGAAGTTGAGGAGGAAGGTAGAATTAAAGCCGATATTGTAGCCAAAATTGGTTCAAATAATTATATTTTGTGGGATGCAGAAAATCGAAAAAAAATAATTAAAAAAGTGACATTTTTTTTGATGGAATATGTAGGACAAAGCAATTTAAAATATTATGATAGTGAAATGGTAATTGAAAGAGATTGGTATTCTTTTGAAGAGGCTTGTGAAAAACTAGCCTATGATAGTGAAAAGGTGTTGTTGAAGAAAGCAAAAAATAAGTTGGAAAGTCTGCTAAAATAGCAAACATTACTAGTACTTTTAAATCTTGGAGAGGTCGCCCCCGCCAAAAGCTGCGCATTTAGGCGGGCAAGTAGTTGGGGTAATTTCTCAAATTTTGGAGGAGTCGCCTAGTGGTTTATGGCGCACGCCTGGAAAGCGTGTGTTCGAAAG
>CAZICU010000056.1:0-1956 GCA_964537905.1 uncultured Gammaproteobacteria bacterium | reverse complement strand
ACTTTGGCAATTTGTGTTAATGAAAAAGAAGCCGGAATTGTAAAAGATTTTAAAAATCTAATGAATAAATTAATTCCTCAAAATAGTTATTATTGCCATAATGACTTGACTATAAGAACAGAAAATTTGGTTTGTCAATCAGCAAAATCTGATTGTTTAAACGGTCATTCTCACTGTATCCATATGTTAATGCCAAATTCAGAAATGATTCCAATAATTGACGGAAAAATGGCATTGGGAACTTGGCAAAGAATTTTTGCCATTGAACTAGATTGTGAAAGAAAAAGAACAGTGATCGTCCAAATTAGTGGTGAGTAAAAATTTCTATTTGTCGAATAACTTCATCTAAAATATCTGGCGGAGTGCTGGCACCAGAACTAACAACAATATTTTCTTGATTAATAAACCAATCAGGATTTAATTCTGAGGCATTGTCAACTATATAACTAATAGCTCCAGCTGATTCAGACACAGAGCAAAGACTATTGGAATTAGCACTAGTAGGAGCACCGACGATAATAACAAAGTGATGTTTTTTAGCTAATTTAATAATCGCTTGCTGTCTCTCGGTAGTAGCCTGACAAATATGAGGTAAAATTGTGACCTGAGGGTATTTATTTTTAATAAAATCTAAAGCTTTTTGAGTTTCTAAAGTAGATAAGGTGGTTTGAGTAATAATAACGGTATGGTCGGGATTTTTGATGTCAAAATTAAAAATATTTTCAATAGTTACCGGAGTAATAAATTGAGGAGCTTCACCAACTACACCAATGGTTTCATCGTGATCAATTTTGTTACATAAAAAAATAATATCTTTTTGTTGTTGGGAAAGTTTTTTGACGGTATGGTGTGATCGTAAAACTAAAGGACAAGAAGCATCGATAATTTCTAATTTTTTATCTTTGGCTTGTTGATAAACTTGAGGGGCAGCTCCATGAGCCCGAATAATAATGATAGAATTGGTAGGAATTTCATCTAAAGATTGAACTGTTTTAATTTTTAATTCTTTTTCTAACCAATCAACTACATGTTGATTGTGGACTAATTCACCTAAAAAATAAATTGGTTTAGTGGAATTTTTGGCTGTATTTTGAGCAATATCAATGGCTCTGGTAATACCGAAACAAAAACCATGTGGATTGGCTAAAATAATATTAGCCATGGTGTCTTTTAAATCTTTTTTTAAATTTAGTATCAGGAATGCCAGGACAAGACCAATGATCGACACAACGAGCTTCATAAGTGATGATTGAGTCATTAAAATCTTGGATAATAACTGTCGGACTATCGTATGGAGCTGGTTTATTTTTAATCAAACGCTGAGTCATAGTGGCTGGAGCGCCACAAGTTTTTTTGTGACCATCTTTGTAGGTGCAACGAGCGGTTAAAGTTTCAACAACAGTGGCCAAACCAAGTAATGATTCAATAGACTCAAAAGGCTCACCCCGAAAACTGCGATTGAGACCGGCGACAACAACTTCAATATTGTCGTAAATTAAAGTTTTAATGACTTCTTTAAGATTTTTATCAAAAAACTGAATTTCATCAATAGCAATTAAATTAGGTCGTTTATTTTTGGGAAGTTTATAAATATCTTTTAAAATAAAAGCTGAATCACTTTGATCTTTTTTGGAATTAGGAACTGGAATAGCGGCCCAACAACCACCATTACGACAACGAACTTCATTAAGGTCAAAACGATTGTCGAGAGCTGGTTTGTAAACCCGAATATCGTAATTTAAAGCATCGCGACATTCTGAAAGATGATCTAATAAACGTCGGGTCTTACTGGAATTCATGGGACCGATGAAACAGGTTAAAGGTGCTCGTTGACGGGTCATAAGCCCATTGTAGCGTGAAAAAACCAGCTTGGGAAGTGTTTGATATAATTAACCGTATTATGGATGAAAAAATATATTTTGTAACTGGAAATAAAGATAAATTAAGAGAAGCACA
>CAZICU010000055.1:0-2127 GCA_964537905.1 uncultured Gammaproteobacteria bacterium | reverse complement strand
GGAAAAAATTATTAATTAGACTATTTATGTCCGAAAAAGAAAATCAAAATAAAAAATTTATTCTTCCTGTCAGTTTATCCATTGTTTTTTTGATCATTGGTTTTGTTTCCGGTGTTTTTTATCAAAAAAATCAACTCAAAAGGGTATTTGGTAATCGTGCTGGTCAATTTCCAATAGGTGAAAATATAGCTCGTGGTACCGGTCGTAATAATCAAAATGGTCAAGGCAATGCTATGGGTCCTCGTAATAGCGCGGGTTCAGGTGCTACCTTTGGTGAAGTTACCAAAATCGACGATACTTCCTTTACTATCAAAACCATTGATGGCGGTTCCAAAATTGTTTTGATTTCTGATTCTACTGTTTTTAATAAATCTACTATTGTTGCTAAAACTGAATTAACAGTTGGTTCTCAAGTTCGAGTTGATGGTACCACTGATAGTAACACCGGCAGTGTTACCGGTAAATTTATCGAAATTGATCCTGTCCGTAACGGTCAAACCACTCCCGCCCCACAACAATAATTAAACTAAAAAATCCCTAAATCCCCTTCTTGTTAAAGAGGGGTTAGGGGAGATTGAAAATCCCTCAGTCCGCCACGGGCGGGCTAAAAACCAAAAGTCCCCCTTTCTTCAAAGGGGGACTACAGGGAAATTTGTTTACTCTGTCTTCACCGCAATTTTTTTAGGTTGTGACTTTGGTGACTTAGCAAACCTTACCGTCATCATGCCATTTTTACATTTTGCCTCTGGATCAACTCCATAATCAATATCACCCGGCACTGCCACTTGATAGACAAATGATCGACGTGATTGTCGAATCATTTTTTTCTTTTCTTCTTTTTCTACCTGTTCGGCTCTGATCGACAACACTCCTTTATCAAAAGTAATTTCCACTTCTTTTGGGTCAATTCCTGGCACAGCCGCCTCCACATAAACATTTTTTTCGTCTTCCGATATCGACAAACCTCCATTATTATTTGAGGTAATCAAATCGTCATTCCACCATGCGTCTGGTTCATTATCAAACCATGGTGACATTAATAATCTTTTGGGTATGAGAGTATTCATACGTCCTCCTTTATTTGATAAATTTGTAATTAGCAATACTATACACTGACTGCTAATTTTTGTCAATATCCAACCTAAATCTAGCGTACTAGCGCACCAGAGAACCAAAGCACTATCTAACCGCCAACAACTTCGCTCGACTCCACTTTTTACATTTCTCACATTTCAAATATTTTCTGTTGATCAAATTAATTGTATAAAACTCCTTCAAAAAATTAATTTGTTGTTTGTGTCCACATTTATCGCATTCATAACCAAAATATCGACAATGCCAATTAATTATCCAAAATAATAATCCCAATAAAACTACTATCCATAAAAATATCCATCCTTTTTCTAGTAACCATATTGCCGAGATTACTTCAATTATTACAAAAATTATTAATCTCCAAATAACCTCCCAAACATCTTTTAATTCTACTTTTCTATAAGTCATCAAATTTATTTTACTCTATTTTTATTCCCATTGATTTCAAATCTTTGCTCAATTTTTCCGCCGTCGTAAATTGTATTGCCTTAAAACCAAGATTTTTTGCCACCTCAACATATTCCTCAATATCATCAGTAAAAACACATTCTTCTGGTTTTAAATTTAATTTTTTCAATGCATCTTGATAAATAATTTCACTTGGTTTCATTGCCCCCGCCTCATACGATTTAGTGATTGTCTCAAAAGTTTCAATTTCTGGCGCCACTTGTATCATATAATCCCAATCCCATTCACTGGTATTAGAAAGTAAACTCACTTTATAATTTTTTCTCAATTTTTCTATCAATTCTCGGGTCCCTTCCACTCGGCTAAATTTATCTTTTGAATAAATTGTTTTTAATTCTTGATAGGGAATAATAATTCCACAAATTTTTGACAATTCTTCATAAAATTGTTGTCCATTAATTTCACCACTCTCAAATCTTTTGGTGACATTTGACTCTCTATAAATTAAATTTTTTATTTCCTCTTCAGTCTTCCTCGCTATTTTAGCAATTTGTTTTATTAATTTTTCATTAGTAAAATAACAAATTACGTTTCCAAAATCAAAAATTATCGCCTTAATCATAT
>CAZICU010000054.1:0-2133 GCA_964537905.1 uncultured Gammaproteobacteria bacterium | reverse complement strand
TTTTCTTTTATATTATTTCCTTGTTGTCTGACTTCGTTAATTTGACTTTCGTTTAATTGATTAAAAACTTTTTGATATTGTGGATAATACCAAACATGCCCCATCCATCTATGTGTTGGTATTACTGAATTATCTGGTTTCTCAATAATATAACCAGTATCGTAAATATCTTCAAAACTCCAAATTAATTTACCGTTTTTAGCCAAAGATAAGGCCAAATGGTAAGTACATTTTCTGTTTTCATTTTTTAATTCATTCATTAAATTTATTAAAATTTTTACTTTTTCTTGATCGGAATTGTTTTCGCCAACTATTCTTTGATTTCTTAAAATGTCCCATTTATTACCTAATGTTGGGATATCAACTCCGCCGTCGGAAGTTAAAACAAAATAATCAGTGTATTTTGATATTTCGATGGCTTTTTTATTAGCATTGCCCTCAAGAGAATCTTGATCTTCTTCCACTTTAATTTGGTCTTCTATTTCGTCCAGATAATGGATTTTTATTTCGTTTAGACCTTTCAAAAAATTAACCATTTCGTCAGTTTTGTATGGGTTTCTAGTTCCAATTAATATGTCCATTAGTGAAATTTTACCATTAGATGAATGATTTAATTTTAAATTGCGACTAAAGTAACATGAATTCTAATTCTATTGAAGCAGGAATAGTAAATTCTTTTGATGTTCGAAAGGAAATAATTTATGGAAGAGAGGAAATAATTAAATTTTCAATGATTTCTGAATCAAGACCATATTTGATGAGTAATAGAGTAACGACAATTACAGATTTGGATGGAGTTTTTTTCCCAACTTTTATGGAAGATGATTTTTGCAAAAATGTTGAAAAATTTAGATCGTTGCAAAATATTTCGAAAAGATCGAGTGAAATTATATTTTGGTCGTCTAGAACACCAACTGAAAATTGTGATTTGTTTCCTTTCATTTCAAGAGAAAAAATGAAAAAAATGGAGAATTTAATTAAAAGAGTAAATCTTGAATGTAAAGTATCGTTTCTTTGTAGTTTATCAAAAATGGGAAATAATAAAAAAGTGAAAGAAATGGTTGAAGAAACAACTAGGCAAAATCAGTTTATATCTATAATTGGTAGTAGTTTTTTTGATAGAAGAATTGTTAACGAGATAAGACAAAAATTACCAGATGAAGAACAAAATTATTTATATTATTTTGATACTGGTCATATGATTATCTAGTGTAAAATTGGACATGGAAGTGAGAATTGAAGAAAACTGGAAAAAGTTTTTGCAAAAGGAATTTGAAAAATTATTTAGATTATTTAACTAAAATTTCTTACCTGGTTCAGGAATTTTACTAGAACAAAAGTCATAAATTTTTTGAGATAATGTTTGACTTAGAGCAATCTCGTTTCTTGATGCATTAAAATCTTCCTTGCCAATGTAGGTTTTTAAAAAAGTAGAACAACTATTACCATGATATAACTCGATTCCGAGACCAGCTAATCTTTCAGAGAAACTTATTTTTTTGATTCCATATTGATCAATAGATAATGATACTTCACGAACACTAACATCAATTAAATAATCTTTTTGATAAAATAGTTTAGATATGTTGGGGCTACTGCCTTTGAATCTGTGGGATTCCTTTATAGAAGGTGGTTTTATGGCAATATTGACTTCTTTTATTTTTGTGTCAGGGTCTATTTTAAAAGCAAAAACCCCATCTGTGATGGTTTTGTTAAAATCTATTTGGTCTTTGGGTGAGAGATTAATATAATAGATATTTTTATCTTTATCATAATGTTCTCCTCGAACAGCGTAGTCTAAATTTGAATTATCAGCAACAGCTTCAATAACATCTAAATTATTATGATATTCATTGTATTTTAGATCACTATTTTCCTTATTTTCTGGATCATTATTACTATTTAAGTCATCAGAATTATTTTGTTTATTTAATTTATCAAAAATTGGAATGGCTACATTTAAACATTTATTGATAAGTTCATTTAAATAAGGATTAAAAACATTTTGATTTTCTGGTATTTGTGGAGATTCATGTATTTCATTCATATTTTGAGTATACATTAATAATGTACAATTAGGACATGGAAGTGAGAATTGAAGAAAGCTGGAAAAAGGTTTTGCAAAAGGAATTT
>CAZICU010000053.1:0-2337 GCA_964537905.1 uncultured Gammaproteobacteria bacterium | reverse complement strand
GAATAGTTAGTTGGATAATATCAGCATTAATATTATACCCTAGTGAACAAGACGTCATATTCTGAAGCCCAAATAAATAATTTCATAATTCTAAACTTTTTAATTTTAAATAAAATGTGTTGAATAAAGAATTATCAAAAATTTCTTAATTTTTTTCATTTTTATTAGATTTGACAAGTAATTTCTTTTTTTCAATAGGATTAAGTTTAACTTTAAATATAGTATCACTTTTTAGTTCGAAAGTGAATGAAAAAGGTTCGTATTGCTCATGAAAAAAACTCAATTGAGTTTTTCCTGGCTTTAATAATAACCAAAAAGTACCATCATTATTTGATATCAACTGCTATATCAACTAGACTATCAAAAAACCAATCTGTCATTTACCATTCACCTCACCTAAGAAATCATCATAGGTGAATACATATCCCTTAGGAAGTCTATCAATCTTACCAGCAATATAATCAGTAGCTTTCATAGTACAAACATTAGCACAAATATAATCAGTTTGTCCAGTTTTTTAACTAATAAACTGGACATTTTTTGAATTGTACGATAAGGTGCGTATCTTTGAAGCCTTCTGATATTCCAACTATCAAACCGATTACTGCAAAAATAATTATTGTTATCATATTTTTTATTTAAATTATTTTGATAAATTCTTCAAAAATTTTTCTATTGATTCCAACATAGAATATGCACCTTTCAACTCTATATATAGAGTTTTCATTAACCATTCACTCTTTCTTTGTTCTAATGTAACAATTTCAACATTATTGTTAAAACAAAATTTTCGTATTTCGTTCTCAGTAAAATTTATAATCGAACTTCCTCCTTCAACATACGTTTTTAACTTAGCTAATCTAGTATCAAATGAACCACAGTATGCATTCATATCTAAAATTTTTAATAGTTAATTCCTTAACAAATATAAAAATTATTTCTAAATAAAAAAAGCACCAATGTTGCCTTTTTTATTTATTTTTTTTATTAATTTTTTACTTCTTCAAAATCAGTAAATCCTGGTTCAGAATTTTTTGAATAATTATCGGAATTATTCGGTTGCTGTGTTTGGGATTGCTCATATAATTTAGTCGAAACTCGATTCCAAACTTCAGTAAGTTCTTTGCTATATCGTTCAACGTCAATTAAATTTTGTGCTTTATGAGATTCTTTTAATTTATCTGTCATTGAATTCAATTCAGATTTATCAGATTCATTTAATTTATCACCAAAATCTTTAATTTGCTTCTCAGTTTGAAAGATTAATGAATCAGCCTGATTTAAAGTGTCTATCTTTTCTTTTTCCTTTTTATCGGCATCTGCATTTAATTCTGCTTCTCTTTTCATTCTTTCTAATTCTTCTTTTGGAAGATTAGAAGAATTTTCAATACGAATACTTTGATTTTTTCCGGTGGCTTTATCTGTTGCTTTAACCTCTAAAATACCATTAGCATTAATATCAAACTTTACGGCAATTTGTGGCACACCACGAGGTGCTGGTGGTATATTATCAAGAGTAAATCTTCCAAGTGTTTTATTATCTCTTGCTAATGGTCTTTCACCCTGAAGAACGTGAAGTTCAACTCCTGGTTGATTGTCGCTTGCGGTTGAAAATATTTGCTCTTTACTTGTAGGAATAGTAGTATTAGCTTCAACTAATCTTGTCATAACACCACCCATAGTTTCAATTCCTAGTGATAATGGTGTAACATCCAAAAGCAAAATATCTTTAACTTCACCACTGATAATACCTGCTTGAATTGCAGCACCAACCGCAACAGCCTCATCTGGATTTACACTTTTATTAGGTTCAAGTCCAAAAATATCTTTAACAATTTTTTGTACTGCTGGTATCCTTGTTGAGCCACCAATTAATACAACTTCATTTAATTCTTCCTTTTTAAATCCGCTATCAGCGAGTGCCTTTTTAGAGATAGGAATTAATTTTTTGAATACGTGATCACAAATTTGTTCAAATTTTGCCTTAGTTAATTTAACAACTAAATGTTTTGGTACACCATCTATAGGCATAATATAAGGTAAATTGATCTCAGTTTCTGTAGACGATGATAATTCAATTTTAGATTTTTCAGCGGCTTCTTTTAATCTTTGTAAAGCCATTGGATCTTTTTTCAAATCAATATTTCCGTTTTCTTTTTTAAATTCTTCTGCTAACCAATCAACAATAACATCGTCAATATCATTACCACCTAAATGTACATCACCATACGTTGATTTAACTTCAAACACTCCATCTCCAGACTCAAGAACCGAAACGTCGAACGTTATAAATATTGAATTTAAAGAATTGATTTTGTATCCGATGTAATTTATTTA
>CAZICU010000052.1:0-2343 GCA_964537905.1 uncultured Gammaproteobacteria bacterium | reverse complement strand
GCTAACTTTTCCATTGATATATCATGGTATCATAAGCTCACTTATGAAACAAAATCCATCTATTCAAAAACTTAAGGACAAAACGTTTATTCTTCAATTTGAAATCAAAGTAGAAGATATTAAAAAAGAATATGAAAAACAACTTAAAATAGCTCAATCCAATTTTGAAACTAAAGGTTTCCGTAAAGGTAAAGCTCCTTTAGAAGTTGTTAAAAACAATATTTCTTTAGAAAAATTATTTGAAGAAGTTGCTTCACATTTAATTTCTCATGCTTATGGACATGCCTTAGATGAAAATAAACTTAAACCAATTATTCAACCTCAAGTTAAATTTAAAAATGAACATCCAGATTTTGAACATGATTGGCAAATTGAAGTTACTTCATGTGAACTTCCTGAAATTGAATTAAAAGACAAATATTTAGATGAGGTTAAAAAAATTAACACTGACAAAAAAATAACTGATGAAAATCAAAAAATGGATCAAATTATCAAATCAATAGTTACTAATACTAAATTAGAACTTCCAGAAATTTTAATTGAATCAGACTTACAATCTCATTTATCTGGATTAGTTGATCAAGCTTCTCAAGCTGGAATTACTGTTCAACAGTATCTTGAATCTCAAAAACAAACTTTAGATGGTTATAAAGAAAATTTAAAGAAAAGAATTATTGAAGAATGGACTATTAATCTAGCTATTACCAAAATTGCTCAAGATAATAAAATTGAAGTTTCTGAAACAGAAATCAAAGAAATTTTAAATAAAAATCCATCTCTTTCCAAGAATATTAACATGGTCTATTACCTTCTAACTCAACAAAAAGTCTTTGAATTTCTCAAAAAATAACTTTTCTGTGCTAAAATAGGCCACTATGGCAGGTAGTTTTGGTTTCAAACCAAATCAAAAAAACAAAACTTTAATCAAGAAAAATAATAGCGAAGTTCTAAAAGAATTCCCTGATGCTTCTTCGTCAAAATCCGAATCAAAAACTTCAGGAAAATTATTTCCCGGCCAAAGCTTTCATCCTAATCAAGAAGCTAATCCCAATAATAATATTAATTGGAATCGAGAATTTTTACTAAAAACAACGAACGAAGAACATTCCGTTTTTATTAATCAACATCATCAAGAAATTCAACATGCTATCAATGAAATTTTAAATGAAATAAAAAAACTTAAACTTACTACTAATAATCTTGACCATGAAATAATTCAAGCCACAGAACAAAATATTTCTGAACCCAATGAATATCAATTAAAATTTCTTCAAAGAATCAAAAATCTTATTATTCAATTTCGCCAAAAAATAGATCAATCTTGCGTTTGGATGGAAAGTTTCAATCGTAAAAAATCTCGTAAAAATGCTTTTTGGAATAAAGCCAAAAGCAAGAATGGGGGAGAACAGTATTTAATGAGTAGTGAACATTCCGCCTCCCGTTCTGCTAATTAATCTGATATAATTTCCACATCCGAGTCTATAGCTCAGTTGGTTAGAGCGCTTCGTTGACATCGAAGAGGTCAGAGGTCCGAGTCCTCTTAGACTCACAAAAGATAATTAATTACAAATTGGTTAGAGCGGTCCGATACTTCGGACAGGTCAGAGGTCCGAGTCCTCTTAGACTCACAAAACAATATAAAAAATTTATGGAAGAAATAAATCATAATACAGAAAATATATCAAAAGAAAATGATATTTTTTCTCTAAAAAATAAAGAAATCGCCATCTCTTGTATTTTTGGAGATGATTCCAGTCCAAAAATAACGAAATTATTAAATCAACAAGGTTACAATCAAATTTCTTGTCTTTCTGGAGGAATCAAAGGTTTAACTGAACACTTTGATGATAATGATGTTTTTATTTCAGATATAAAATATGAGATAAATCATTTTACTTGTAGTAAAAAAATATTTCGCCAAACAGGAATGCTTCCAACTGATTATTATTCTGGTTTAGATGAAAAAATTCTTCTGATTATTACTCATAAAGAATTTGAAAATTTAGAAAATACTATAACAGAAAATAAACTTTTTTCATTAGGTGTTAAAGAAATCTACTACTTTGATGAATCTACTAATCTAGAAAAATTTGTAAATAAAAATTATCCTAAAAAATAAAAACTCTAACAAAAATTTTACTGCCGTTTATAAATATTTATTTTTTCTCCCGTTTTTACCAACGGATAACTCATTTTAATTATTTTCCAATCTTCCGTTTTTAAATCCACTCTATCTTTTGGTTCTACAATATAATCAAATTTATAATGCCTCATTTCCATAAATGCCCAAATATGAACCGCGACATCTGTTGGCCATTCACCCAACATCCACCCTTGTCGATG
>CAZICU010000051.1:0-2384 GCA_964537905.1 uncultured Gammaproteobacteria bacterium | reverse complement strand
TTCTAAGGCTAATTTATAATCAAAATGGATATCGGCAACTAAAGGAATATGAATGTTTTTTTTAATATCTTTGATAGCTTTTGCCGCAATCATATCAGGAACAGCAACACGAATAATTTCACAACCGGATTTTTCTAAATTAAGAATTTGTTTAACAGTAATATCAGAATTTCGAGTATCAGTGTTACACATCGATTGAATACTAATTGGGTTACCTCCACCAATTTTAAGCTTACCAATTTGAACTGGACGAGTTTGTTTCATAATTTGTTAGTCGTGACTTTTTAAAATTACCTTTGTGGTCATTACAGGACTTCCGCCAGTTGACGGATAAACTCCCCTCTGACCTGTCCGAATGATTGGACCGCTCTAAATATATTTATTATAAATAGTGGTTGTTGGAGGACTTCCGCCAGTTGGCGGATAAACTCCCCTCTGACCTGTCCGAATGATTGGACCGCTCTAAATATATTTATTATAAATAGTGGTTGTTGGAGGACTCGAACCTCTGACCTCTTCGATGTGAACGAAGCGCTCTAACCAACTGAGCTAAACAACCTAAAACAATCTAGTATTTGGTAATTATATCAGTTAGAATGAGAGGTATGAAAAATAAGTATATAAAACAAGAAGGTTTTGCTTTGGGTAATTTTTTACTTGAATTTATTCAATCGATTGTTTTAGCTTTATCGGTATTTGTGGTGATATATTTATTTGTAGCTCAACCAAATGAAGTTAAAGGTAGTTCGATGTTTCCTAATTTTAAAGATAAAGAATATTTGTTAACAGAAAAGTTGACTTATAAATTTAGTCAACCAAAACGGGGTGATGTGGTAATCTTTAAAGCTCCGGCGAGTGAACCTTGTGCTGCAGATGAATGTGAATATATTAAGAGAGTGATTGGAGTTCCTGGTGATAAGGTGATGATAAAAGATGGACAAGTTTATTTAAACGATAAATTATTAGATCAATCATTTTTACCAGAAGATATTTCTACTTTACCAGGAGATTATGTACAAGAAGGGATAGAAGTGATAGTGCCGGAAGGTCAATATTTATGTTTTGGGGATAATAGACCAAATTCAAGAGATGGACGTGAATTTGGACCTATTAATAGGAATTTAATAGTTGGAAAAGCCTTATTAAAATATTGGCCGTTATCAGCTGTTTCTTTTATTCCAAAAGTAAGTTTTTAACTTTCTGATTTAAAATCAGTTAACTCTTTTTGGCAAATTTGTTTATAAAGATCTTTGAGATTTTGAAAACGTTTGTCAATATCACCTTTAAATTGAAAAGTAACTTGAGTGACAATGTTGGTTTGGACAATTTTTACATTGGTATTTTTGTCTTCAAAAAAATCTTTAAAATCAATACTGATATTATCAAGTTTTGATTTTAAAAATTGAGGTAAATTTTCTTTTGTAATAGGAACACTTCCCTCTTCGATCTTTTTTTTCATTCTACGAGCAATATCTTCCGCTCGTCTAACAGAGGCTTTTTCTTTGAGAATTATTTTATAAGCTTCGATAGTTAATCGAGTATCTCCAATGCTAGATAAAGCTCGGGCATGACCTTCACTAATAAGTCCGGAAAGAAGACCATCTTTTAAAGCATCAGGAAGGGAGAGTAATTTGAGACAATTTATAACATAAGGAACACTTTTGCTGACTTTTTTGGCAATTTGATGATTATCAAAATTAAACTCTTCTTTGAGACGAGCAAAAGCTTTGGCTCTTTCAATTGGATTAAGATCTTTTCTTTGAACATTTTCGACAATTGCCATTTCAAGCATTTGTTGAGGATTGGTTTCTTTTATTATGGCAGGAACGTATTCAAGTTTAAGAAATCTAGCGGCTCGCCAACGTCGTTCTCCGGCAATAATTTGATAACCAGCAGGAGTTTTGGCTACAATTAATGGTTCTAATATGCCATGTTCTTTGATTGATTCAATGAGTTCATTAATTGAATCAGGAGAGATAATTCCTCGAGGTTGAAGTGGATTAGGTTCTAATTGATTGGTGGGAATTTGAGTCACTTGTTTCATCATAGAAATAGGTTACTATGAAAACATTTGTGAAAAAAGGATGAAAAACTGAATCAAATAGAATCAGACAAACTATTCTTTGACGACAGAAACAAAATTTTTACCTAACTTTTTGAAGAATTTGATTATTCCTGGTTTTATAGCATAAATGGTGTAATCTTTACCGGTTTTGGTTCCTTTGCCAGCATGAAAACTAGAACCAACTTGACGAACAATGATTTGACCGACGGCAGTTTTTTGACCACCAAATTTTTTAACACCACGACGTTGACCGGGGCGATTGGATTTTTGATTTGTTTTACCTTGTGATTTTGTATGAGCCATGGTTAGTTGATTAGCT
>CAZICU010000050.1:0-2419 GCA_964537905.1 uncultured Gammaproteobacteria bacterium | reverse complement strand
CAATATATATATCACTAAAATAGAAAAAAATTTTTGGTAAAGCAGGTGATATCTATCCACGCAGCTAGAATCTACTTTTTACAAAATTTAGCCACAAAAAACGCATTCACCACCATCACAACCATTCCATAAATCAACGCTAATGACACAAAAGTTTCTTCCAGTCCTTTTTTTAAAATATTATTATTCAAAACAACAAAAATAACTGTTAATCCTAGATTAATCAACACATTTATTAAAACAATCTTTTTCATAATTAATTGTAAATCTACTATCTGGTGAGATGATTTTTAAACCTTTTTATTATTATAAAGTTTTATTTATTTTCGACTTCATTAATTATCGCTACATAATTTTTTCCATATTTTTTGGCGCACTTAGGACAGGTTGTATACCACATATACCATTTCTTAATTTTCATTTTTTTTGCCACTGCATATTTTTTATAATCCTCACACCATTTTCCCGTATCTTTATAATCACCTTCATAAACCTTACTTAAATATTTTCCACTCAAGACCATATTTTCAGCTTCATCAATTTCTTTGTCTACCGACAAATAAATATTCATATTCCATTTAGAAGTATGATCCGACAAACACATCATATCTTTTGATATATTTTTGCCTACTTTTTCTATCAATTTAGTCATAACTGAGCCAAAATTTATTGGCATAAAAAACAAAGTGAATACTTTTGCTTTAACAAATTTTTTATCTTTCCATTCAAAAACCTTTTCATCCCAATTTTTTGGATCAAATTTTGGACAACATATTTCTTCCTGATTAATTTGTTTTTCCATAAACAAATTATACTACGATAATTTTTTAGACCTTAATTTTTTCAAAAAAATAAGTTCCTAATCCCAGCAATATTAGACCTAATAAAATCAATATTGAAGCATCATTCCATAAACCAAAATTGCTTATTCCGACAAATGACCCTCTTAATCCATCAACCCCATAACTTAACGGATTGATTTTTGTGATAAAATCGACTCCTTTTGGTAAATTCTCCAGTGGGAAAAAAGTACCCGATAAAAATACTATCGGCATAATTAAAAAATTCATAATCAATTGAAAACCTTGCATGTCTTCCAATTTTGAAGCAATTATCATTCCTATGGCAGTAAATAAAATATTAATCAAAAAAGCAAACAATAAAGTTATTGGCGTCATCCACCAATTTATTGGTCTAAATCCGACTATCAAAGTTAACCCAAAGACAACTAAACCTTGAACAGTTGCCACTGTCGATCCACCCAATATTTTTCCCAAAAATATTTGCCATCTCGGTACTGGTGCTACCATAGTTTCTTTTAAAAAACCAAATTTTCGATCCCAAATTACATCTATTCCGGAAAATATCGCCGTCATTACCATGGTCATGGTAATAATTCCTGGAGCCAAATATTGAATATAGTTTCCTTCACCAGCCCTTTCATAAATTGATCCAAACCCAAAACCAAAAGCCACTAAAAACAATAAAGGTTGTGCCATCGAACCAATCATTCGTGATTTTGATCGAAAATATTTTTTAACCTGTCTTAACCATAAAATATAAATTGCTTTCATTATCTCATCCTCCTTTTTCTCATAAAATCAACTGCTGTTGCTTCTTCTTCTCTGATTACATCTCCAGTTAAAACCAAAAAAGCTTCTTCTAAATTTTTTGTTTTTGTCTCTTTTTTGAGACTTTCCACTGTCCCTTGGGCTACAATTTTTCCATGATCTATTATGGCCACATTTTTGGCCATTTTTTCTGCTTCGTCCATATAATGAGTCGTAAAAAAAACTGTCATTCCTTCTTTTTTATTAATGTCTTTAATATAAGTCCACATATGATTTTTAGTTTGCGGATCCAATCCTAAAGTTGGTTCATCCAAAAATAAAATTTTGGGATGATGCAACAATCCTCGTGCAATTTCTAATCTTCGTCTCATTCCTCCTGAAAATTTCTTAACTAAATCATTTCTTCTATCCCATAACTCCACAAATTTCAACAATTCTTCTATTTTAATTTGTCTTTTATCTTTAGAAATACCATACAAAAGTGCATGAAATTCCATATTTTCCCAAGCAGTTAAATCATCATCCACACTTGGATCTTGAAACACAATTCCAAAAGATTTACGAATATCATCTTTGTCTTTTTTGGGGCTAAAACCATTTACTTTAATTTCCCCTGAATCTGCCTCCAATAAAGTTGTTAGTATTTTTATAGTGGTTGATTTACCCGCTCCGTTTGGTCCCAAAAAAGCAAATATATCTCCCTTTTTAACCGAAAAACTAATATTATCAACCGCTTTAAGATCTTTAAAAGATTTTACTAAATTTTTTACTTCAATTATATTTTCTGCCACTTCTGATTATTCTATCAGATATATTTATCTAACCACTGAATGTAATACTTTCCGTTT
>CAZICU010000049.1:0-2511 GCA_964537905.1 uncultured Gammaproteobacteria bacterium | reverse complement strand
CATTCATATTCCTTTAGTTGCCGATATCCATTTTGATTATAAATTAGCCTTAGAATCAATTAAAAACGGAGTTGATAAGGTTAGAATTAATCCGGGCAATATTGGTTCAGACGAAAATGTCAAAAAAGTTGTTGATGCCTGTAAAGATAAAAATATTCCTATTCGAATTGGGATTAATACTGGTTCTCTTGAAAAAGAAGTCGAAAACAAATATGGTCGTACCGCCCAAGCTATGGTTGAAAGTGCCCTCAAACATATTCAAATTTTAGAAAAATTAAATTTTCATGACATCATTATTTCTCTTAAAGCCTCTGATATCCAAAGAACTGTTGAATCTTATCGACTTCTTTCTCAAAAAGTTGACTATCCACTTCACCTTGGTATCACTGAAGCCGGTACTTTAAATACTGGTACCATAAAAAGTTCCGTCGGTTTAGGAATCATGCTTTTTGAAGGCTTAGGTGATACTATTCGCGTATCTTTAACTGGTGATCCAGTCGAAGAAGTTCGAGTTGGTTGGGAAATTTTAAAGTCACTTAAACTTCGAGATAGGGGAGTTAATTTAATTTCTTGTCCTACTTGTGGTCGTACTGAAATTAATTTAATTAGTTTAGCTAATAAAATTGAAAAATCATTGGTTGCAATTAAAAAACCCATTACTGTAGCTGTCATGGGTTGTGTCGTCAATGGACCTGGAGAAGCCAAAGAAGCCGACATTGGTGTTGCTGGTGGTCATCACCAAGGTGTCATTTTTAAAAAAGGTCAAATTTTATATACTGTTCCTGAAAATAAAATCGTTTCAGTTCTTCTTTCTGAAATTGAAAAACTTTAAACAACCGACTATTTTATTGCTTCCAGGCCATATCCACTAGATAAAATAGTTATCATTGAAACACTAGAATAAACTTTATTATTCAAATCTTTTTTTACTTTATCTTTTAAATTTTCCAATAAAACCAAACTTAAAGCCGAATTTTCATTCAATTTACCTCTTTTTGATTTTAAATCAGTCATTAGATTAATAAAATTTACATACTTCTCAAGATTTTTATAATTATAATTATTTTTGTTTTTACTAATTACTCTCGATAAATAAAATAAATTATCTAAAATTCTCTGACTAATTATTCTTTCTTCATTTTTATTTCGATATTCGAATACTACCAAAGCAATTTTTTCCAAATCATTTTTATCTAAAAATTTAATTGCTTTTAATAAACCTAAAGTTTTTAAATCATTTTCAATTTGATCTTTTAAAAAACTTAGATTTTTCTTATCATTAGAAATAGAACCATCTTTAAATAAAATTTTAACTGAATTATTAATTCCCAATTTAACTTCTTTTTCAAAATAATTCCATTGATTTTGATTTGTATTACCAGCAATAATATGGACTAAACCATTATCGGTAGGAAAAAGATTTAAATCACAATCTCGATAATTTTTGTTTTTAGCAATAATAAAACCATTATTTTCTTGATAAATTTCATTTCCACATTTTAATTCAGCTTTAGACGGAGAACCAATAAATACAATCAAATTATTTTTAAAATTATCATGGTAAACAAATTCTATTGGTTGTCTTTCTAGACCTAATTGGTCTGTTAATTGATTAATTGATTTTGTTGTTATTTCTTTATGATCAGAATTTAATTCTATAAAATTATTTGTCCCAAACAAAGAACTTTCTTTTAACACAGTTTCATCACCATTACCTTTTTTAATACTTAATATTTCTCCATCAGGCCACAAATTTAAAACTTTGTCATAAATCGACCTACCCCCAAGCCTTAAATTATTCGGAGTAGACAAACCAATTCCTCCAAAAGAAAATAATTTTGAAGAAACACTTGATACAAATCTATTTTTATCATCTAAATAATCGTTAAAATATCTTAAATTTTTCCAGGGAATAATTTGATTATTTTTAGAAACATAATCAAAAGTTGGTAATAAATCTTTTGATATTGGTGCAAAATTACGAATTTTATCAATATCAGTCAAAACAAAACCTTTATTTTGTAATCCCAATAATATTTGAAAAGCAACAGAACTAATTCCATCATATTTTAATATTTCTCCACCATTCCAAACTGAATAACTATCTAAAGAACCTAAATTAGGTGAACCTAAACTAATTATTTGTTTTATATTTTCATTATCATTATTATCTTGAGCCCACAATCTAACCACTAAACCACCTAAACTATGACCTATCAAATAAATATCATCATTTCTATTTAAATTTTTACTTTTTATAAAAATATCAAATTTACTTTTAATTTCTTCAATTGGTCGTCTCCAATCATAATTCCAAACAAAATAATCTTCATCTTTTTTCAAATCATTTTTATCTAACATTTCTATCAAACCATCATAATTATTTACCATGGGTGTCATTTTCCAATCATTATCATTTACATTTTTTCCATAAACTATCGCCTCAGAATTCCAACTCGCTCCCAAACCTGGTAATATAAAAATTTTCTTTTTTCTAATTATCGGAGTCGG
>CAZICU010000048.1:0-2666 GCA_964537905.1 uncultured Gammaproteobacteria bacterium | reverse complement strand
TCCGGTGCCATTTATAGGAATATTTTTTTGTTGATGAGAAACTGTTCCGGAAAAACTAGCTGAGGCAGGAACTGGAACGAGAAAAGGATCACAACTACCAACTGCATTGCCAGTAATTACACCATTATCTTGACCATCATAAGTTCCACTAATGTTACCACTACAATCTCCGGAAAATTGGCCAGAAACTGCACCACCTTCAAGATTGAAATTTAAGACCAGATTAACACTATATTTGCCTTTACTAAAAGTTCCACGAGCAGTAACTGGGGTTATTACTTGATTGGGAACGGGAGTGGGAGTGGGATAAATATTTTTTTGTTCTTGATAATTGATATAAGAAATATCAGCAAAAATAATACCACCAACAAGAAGAAGGAGAATAATAAAAATAAGAAGAAGACTCGATATTCCAGATTGATTAGTTATTTTTCTCATAATTAATTATATACTAATTTCGATAGTTATAATTTAATTTTTACTTGACCTTGTGACTTTGATTTATTCTGGTTTTGTTGTTTTTGAATGTTAAAAATTTCTTTGGTTTTTTCGAACATTGTCTGGTCAATAAACATAAAAAATCCATTGTCTAATTCGAGCCAACCGACAACATTTTGATTATGATGAACATTTTTTGGATCGATTGATTCTTTGAGACCGCAATATTTTTCTAAAGACATTACTCTTTCATTATTGAGTAGTTGATCAATAGTATTTTCTACACCTTTTTGATATGATTTTGGACAAATGTAATAGATACTATTATATTGCTCAGCGATAACTGCTTTTTTTTGTGATTGTTCAGCAATAAATTGAAGAGTCTCAGGAACACGACCAAATTCAAATTTAGCAGAACCCATATAATCAAAACCAAAAATGTTTTTTATAACATCGACAGATTCGTTTGAGAGTCCACCATCTATTAACCCACCACCAAAAGCAAAATGGTTGATTGACCCACTTGGTTTTGTCAGTCGCTGTATCAATTTTGTTGGATACATTTCTTTTCTTAGACATAATTTACCTTTCATGGGAAGATATTCTTCTTTTTTATTTGCCATAAATTATTTAGTATTAACATTGAATGAAAACTAATAACTGCCTGATTGTAGCATAAAACTAATTAATCCCTGATTGTGGTGTTAATTAAAGGAAAAGGTGGAGTGAAACGGATTTAGAATTGGTATTAATTAATATTTACAATTTCTCTTTGGCTTGGTTAACTTGGACTTGGTCAAAAACTGTTTTGATTAAATCACTTTTTTCTTGAGTATTAGAGTGATGTTTGAGATAGAAAGTAAAATAATACAAACAATGACAGCAGTAATAATTGTTGGATAAGAATTATTAAAACCAGTCGGCAGGGTGTGTTTTAGGTAAATGCCATAATAAGCCCAAATGGGAACTAAACCATAAGCCAAATTACTATCTTGATGCATTCTCCAAGTGGTAATAATAAATCCGACAAATAATACTATTATCATCCAAGTTGTGTCTGGCAAAGCAAAACCATTCCAACCAATACTGACCAAAAATCCAGTTATGTTGGCGATGGTAGCAACTGTAATCCAGCCAAAATAAATGCCGAAAGGAATTTTGTAAAGTAGTTTTTCTTTTAAATTTAGTTTTTCTTTATTAAGAATATTGGCAATTTTGATAAGGCTACCAAGAAGTACCAACATTAATAATACTGTTAACCAAATAATTTCATAATGCCAGGCAAATATCCAAGCACTATTAACAAAAGAACTAGTAATGAATAAAGTATTAACCTGATTGAATAGTTTTGAATTTATTTTTTTAGAAAAAAGCTGATAAACCGTATAAATACCAAGAAATAAGTAAATAACACCCCAAATTGAAAAAGTTAAACCGGTAGGAGTAAAAAGATTAGGAAATGAATCAGAAACTTCGCCGGTGGTCAGGTTATTTATTGGTAGTATGTTGGCCAAAGTGTTAACACTAATCATTAAAACATAAGAAATTAAAACCATCGATTTTATAAAAATATTTTTATGTTTCATAATTAATGATAGCAAAAAGTTCTTTAGTCTAATAAAAGTAGTAAAAATTTATAATCGGTTTTTAGTTCAAAAAATAAAATAAATTTTAGAATTATTTTAATTCTGAAAGTTTGTCAATAAACTCTTTAGGGTATTTAATAGTAAGTAATTTTTCTGCTTCTTGAGGAGTAAACCAGTTAAATTCTGTATGTTCTTCACTTATGGTTATTTTTGATATGTCATCCTACATTACAAATGTAGGATGACAAGATAAGGCCAACTGTTTTATCTCCAACTGGAATTCTTATATTTTTTGATAAAACCATAGTAAAAGGAGTAAAACTTTCTATTGTAGTAATTCCGGTTTCTTCTTGAACTTCTCTTCGAAGTGTTTCTTCAATAGTACTATCCTTGTGAATTCTTCCACCAGGAATATCCCAGTAAGGTTCTCCTTGGTAACCTTTTAGTGTTTTGAGGTTTACTTTAAGTAAGAGTATTTTTCCTTCCTCATTTCTAATTATTGCTTTTATTCCTAAATGAAACTCATCTTCCATAATTGGAATATATCAAAAGGGTAAAAATCATTCTGAATGAATTACTAGCTCTGGGCAAATGGAAAATATACAAAAAATTTATTTGAGTTAAATAACAAAACAACCCACC
>CAZICU010000047.1:0-2998 GCA_964537905.1 uncultured Gammaproteobacteria bacterium | reverse complement strand
GAGCCGAAGGGGAGAGTCGAACTCCCGACCTCAGCTTTACCTGCCCGCAATTGCTGAAGCAATAGCTTCTGCAGGCGGGCGAAAGCTATGCTCTACCAACTATTTTAATTCTGTGAGCCGAAGGGGAGAGTCGAACTCCCGACCTCAGCTTTACGAAAGCTATGCTCTACCAACTGAGCTACTTCGGCAATACCAACTTCGCCCGCCATAGTTTCAGCGAAGGATGGGAGCGGCTAGAGGGAATCGAACCCTCAACATATCCTTGGGAAGGACACATTTTACCATTAAACTATAGCCGCACTTGTACCCATTCTAACATGCAACTAATTAGTTAATCTAATTTTGGAATGTTCAATACCATGCCAATTTCTAAACCGTTTGCATTTGGTAATTTAGATTTATTTTCCTGCCAAATTTTATTCCATTGATATCCATCACCATAAGCTCTAACCGCAATTTTCCACAAACTATCTCCTTTAACTACTTTATACTCTTCTCCTGAGGAAACTAAACTAGAATTGTCAATCATTTTTTCTTTTTCTTTAGCAATAATATTTTTGGGAATAATTATTTTTTGACCGATCTCTAAAATTGAAGGATTTTTAATAACATTAGCTTTAGCAATTTCTGTCCAAGCATACCCATCTCCATAAAATTTCTCTGCAATTTTCCACAAACTATCTCCTTTAACTACTTTATATTCACTTGAATCAACTAGTTTTGATTCCTGATTTAACGAAATATCATCAGTTGCACCAGGAATATCAACTATTCCTTTATTTTTTTGAAAATAATTAAAAATCAAAGCTATCACCACCAATACAATAACTAATCCCAAAAACATACTAATAACTTCTTCGGTAGATTTTAAATATTTTTGTTTAAACTTTCGAAAATTCATTATAAAAAACGTAAATAATAAATAACTATAAAACTGTTTTAAATTTACACCCTTCTTGGTCTAATTGCAATCTCTTCAATTTTTATTTCATCGATATTTCCAATAAATTTACGCATATTTTCCGCAAATGCAATTAAAACTTCACTATTTATCCTATAAATTCTTTGTTTTCCCACTATTCGAAAATTGACCAACATCGCTTTTCTTAAAACCGCTAGATGACTCGACAAGGTTGCTTGACCAATCTCAAAATTAGACAATAATTCATTAACAGAATATTCTTTATTTTTTAAAAAAGTTAAAATTCTTCTTCTGTTAATATCAGCTAATGCTTTAAATATTTTATCCATAATACAATTATATCGACAAATATCAATATAAACAATATTTTATTTTTAAATAAAAAACTTGATTATTTTTGTTATTTAATAGACAATATACCAACTATGAAAAATTTTGATAATAAACAAGAACAAACATTAGTCATTGTAAAACCAGACGGTGTTCAAAGAGGTTTGGTTGGAGAAGTAATTAAAAGATATGAAACTTGTGGTTTAAAATTAGTTGGTCTCAAAATGTTAATTCCCAAACAAGAAACTGTAAAACAACATTATTCTATTGATCCCGAATGGGCTACAAAAACCGGAAATAAAACTTTTGCTTCATACAAAGAAAAAGGTTTACCTATGCCAGGTCCAAGCCCAGAAGAGTTTGCTGAAAGCGTTAGAACTAATTTAATGACTTTTATGAGTAGTGGTCCAGTTGTGGCTATGGTATGGCAAGGCGTTGGTGCTGTTGCTGTGGTTCGAAAAATTACTGGATCAACTGAACCTTTAAGTTCAGCTCCAGGAACAATTCGTGGCGATTACACCATAGATTCTTACACTTTATCTAATATAGATAATCGAGCTGTTAGAAATATTATTCACTCATCTGGATCAGTTGAAGAAGCTGAAAAAGAAATTCCAATTTGGTTTACCAAAGAAGAAGTTTTAAACTATCGATTGGTTTCCGAAGAAATCATTTACGATGTCAATCTTGATGGAATTTTAGAATAAACCAAATCCAAAATATTTTTATTCTTTTCAACCTTCTACAAAATTAGATCTCCTTGTTTTATCACCGTTTAAATTCCAAACAACGGAATTTTGTTTTGAAGGTGAATCAACCCTTTCAAACCTAATCTTTCTTGCAGCTTCAATCAATTCTTTTGCTCCAGGAAAAATTTGATTTAAAAAAACTTTATTATTTTCTATTTTAATAGATAAAGTAGAACTACCATCTTCATAAAGACACCTTAAAACAGGTATCATATCAGTTTTATTTTTTAAAAAACAAAGACCATATGAATATTTAAAATCAGAAGATATTCCTAAAACAACAATACTTTCTATTTTTGGACAAATATTAGCATTTTTATCTAGAAAAAAATTACCAACTTTAAGATCAATATCTTCTTGACTAGTAATTGAATTAACATTAGTAATAACACCATTTACTTTGTAACCACTCTCTTCTTTTGTCATTATCTTTTGAAAAGAAGCATCAAAAAAAACCTCTTCTATTACTCTCATCGAAGAATTTTTAAAAGAAAAACCATTCCAATAATGAACATCTCCTCTATTACAAAAATGAGTTTTTGACAAACCAAAATAAGATTCTATTACCAAAACATCTTCTTTCTTTAAATTTCTTTCTATTTTTTTAAAAAGACCACTTTCGTTTATATTTATAATCCATTGTTTCGAAATATCAAGACATTGACCGTCCATTCTACCACCAACATCAAGAAAAGAAGATATTTTTACATAATCAATTAGTAAACCGTTTTCTTTTTTTGAATAAACTTCAAATGGTTTATTTGAAATTCTTTCTAATTTTTCTGGACACAAATCATATCTAAATTGAGAAGTAAAATTTCTTAAATCATCAATCAATTCATTATTTAAACCCCAAGAATTCAACCTTTCTCGTGCATCATTAGAAATTTCAGTCGGAGGTAATGGTTCTATTCCTTTATTCAACTCAAAAAAACCAGGTTTTTTAAAAACACTTCCACTTTCTGTTTCCTTTTCTCTCATTCTCACATAATATCAT
>CAZICU010000046.1:1938-3125 GCA_964537905.1 uncultured Gammaproteobacteria bacterium | reverse complement strand
TTAATATCGGCTTTTTTACAGGCTTTATAAAACTCAATAGCCCCATACATAGTTCCATGATCGGTGATAGCAATAGCATTCATGCCCATTTCTTTGACCGTATTGACTAAATTTTTTATTTTAGTAAGACCATCAAGAAGTGAATATTCGGTATGAACATGAAGATGAACAAAAGACATAATTTAGTTTATCAAGTTGAAAGCTATAAAGTTGAAAGTAAAAAATAAAAATACTGACATTGTGCGGTGATTAAAGCATTTGTTGGAGAGCTTTAATGCGATCTTTAATAGGAGGATGGGTAGAAAAAAGACTAGCAATTTTATTGTCTTTGAATGGATTAGTAATATAAAGTGTAGCGGTAGCAGTAGAAGCGGTTTCAAAAACTGAGTTATCATTGGAAATTTTGGTTAAAGCATTGATTAAAGATTGAGGTTGTCTGGTTAATTTTACAGCTAAAGCATCAGCATAATATTCTCGACGTCTAGAAATAGCTAATTGAATTAATTTGGCAATTATAGGGGCAAAGATTATAAGAATGAATCCTAAAATCATTAAAATATTTCCAATTTGATTATCTCGGTCATTGTCTTTTTTTAAAAAAGTTCGCCTCGTAACAGTATTTATGAGTATAGATAAACTTCCAATAAGAACACTTATAATCATCATTATTCTAATATCATAATTTTTGATATGAGAAAGTTCATGAGCAATAACGGCTTCTAATTCACTACGATTCAGTTGACGTAAAAGACCAGTAGTGACACAAATGACGGCATGTTGGGGATCTCGGCCAGAAGCAAAAGCATTTTGAGCTTCAGTATGGATAATATATAGTTTAGGAATTGGAGTTTGATTGGCTAAACTCAAATTTTCGGCCACAGCATATAACATTGGTAATTCATTTTTATTAGCAGGAATAGCTTTATTGATAGACAAAACTATTTGGTCTCCCAAAAAATAGCTAATGAGAGAAGAGCCTAATGATAATAAAAAAGCAAAGATAATAAAGGTCCCATCAAAATTGTAAGTACGAGCAATGATATAGGCAGTAGTTAAAATGAAAGTGGTGAATATAATCATGATTAACCACGATCTGGTTTTGTTATGGCTAATTTGTTCGTAAATATTGAGCATATATTAGTTATAAAGTTAAAAGTAGAAAGTTATAAAGTAGAAAGTTATAAAGT
>CAZICU010000046.1:0-1838 GCA_964537905.1 uncultured Gammaproteobacteria bacterium | reverse complement strand
AAAGTAGAAAGTTATAAAGTAGAAAGTTATAAAGTTATAAAGTAGAAAGTAGAAATAACTTTATAAATTTACTTTAGGGTTTTTGAGATCTTCAGTATTGATTTGAGTAATAGAATTATCTTCTGGTACAGATAAACCTTTTTCTTCTTTAAAACCAAAAATTTGAGCTATCCAAATACCAGGAATAGTGGCGATGGCGGTGTTGTAATCGGCGGTTAGATCAATTAGGGTTCGACGAGCATACATAAGTTTGTCAGCGGTATCTCGAAGTTCGTCCATGAGATTATTGACTAAACCTGAACTTTGAATTTGAGGATTACTTTCGACAATAACTTTTAATGAACTTAAAACTTTATTAACACTTTTTTGAGCTTCATCGATTAATTTTGGATTATTACTATTGACGGCTGTTTCGACTGTTTTTCGAGCACTGGTTAATTCATCAAAAATACCTTTCTCATGCTTCATAAAACCTTTAACTGATTCAACTAAATTAGGAATTAAATCAACTTGACGTTTTAATTGATTGGCTATTTCTTGGATGGAAGCTTTTATTCTAACCTGTGATGTTCTAAATTTATTAAAATAATTTGTGGCAATAAAGGCGATAATGATGAGTAAACCGATTAATATATACATAAATTGATTAAAAATTAATGTAATTGATTATAGCATTTTTGAGCCAGATCAATTTCATATTCTCCTATTCTATCTTTTGGTTTGATATAACAAAGATTTAAAAAATTATAAAGTTTTTTTTCGGTTTTAAAGGTAAAGATTTTACCTGATTTTAAATCTTTTATGCCGTATTCTGAAACTGAATAACCTAAATTTAAAGCGTGTTGACGAAGTAAAATATTATGTTGACGTGAACCGGTGAAATGTTGAAGTAATGAAGCAAAATTTTTACTCGGTTGAATCATAATATCAACCCGAATATTGGGATAAATTCTAATTGAAGCTTTTTTGTTTCCTCGATTAATGGTCTGGATATTATCGGGGTATTCAATAAATTTATTTAAGATTGGTTCAGCCTTGTTGGTTTTAGCAACTAAATCAATATCTCCGACAGTAGTAGAATGACGACGAAGACTGCCTAAAGCGATGAATTTGATTTTAGGAAATTCTTTTTTTAAAAAAGAAATAATCTTGTTGGCATGATCTTTGGCTTCTTGATAAGTCATTCGACGGGATTGACCTAAAAAAGCTAAGGTGTTTTCTAAAATAGATTGTTCTGATTTGACACCAAAGTGAGGCCAATTTCTGATTTTGCCACGACGACAATATTTAATTAATTGATCTAAAGCTTTGATTGGATTAGAAGAAAATTTGAGTTTTTTAGTTAAAATAGAGGCTGTTTTTGGGCCAATGCTATTAATTTTAGTAAAAGTAAAAACCAAAGGAGAAATACCTTTAAAAGCTTTAATGATATGAGGGTGAAGTTTATTTTTTTTGAAAAGATAAGTAATTTTAGTAAAAATATTAGGACCAATACTGGGAATATTGTCAAATAATTGAGGATCTTTTTGCCAAAGTTTAAAAACAGATTCAGGATAAGTTAAAATAGTTTCGGCGGCATCTTGATATGATTTAATTCGAAAAAAATTTTTCTTTTTGATTTCGTAAGCGGTGGCAATATTTTGTAAAAATTCAGCTATTTCAGCATTGGAATAAAAAGTCTTATCTTGATTCACTAATATTATTATATCTAAAATATTAGATTGTTTAAATTTAAAACTTTTGGTATAGTATCAGGTACTCTTTAAGACCGAAATTGGGTTTGTGGTGCAGCGGTCTAGCACATCCGCCTGTCACGCGGAAGATCGAGGGTTCGAATC
>CAZICU010000045.1:0-3155 GCA_964537905.1 uncultured Gammaproteobacteria bacterium | reverse complement strand
AAAAAAGCCGATCCTTTGGTTATCGAAGATTTAAAAAATCGCAATTTACTTTTCAAAGAAGAGAAAATAACTCACAGTTACCCTTTTTGTTATCGTTGTGGTACTCCTTTAATTTATAAATCTCAAACCGCTTGGTATCTTAATGTTCAAAAAGTAAAAGACCAAATGCGTCTCTCTAATCAAAACATTAATTGGGTTCCCGAACATATCAAAAATGGCCGATTTGGCCAAGGTATCGAAACCGCTCCTGATTGGTGTTTATCTCGTTCTCGTTTTTGGGCTTCACCCATTCCAGTCTGGGAATGTGATTGTGGTGAGAAATTTATCCCTTCAAGTATTGCTGATTTAGAAGCAAAATCCGGTCAAAAAGTTACTAACTTACACAAACCCGACATTGACGAAATTACTATTACTTGCGATAAATGTGGCAAAAAAGTTTATCGTGTTCCTGAAGTTCTAGACTGTTGGTTCGAGTCTGGTGCTATGCCTTATGCTCAACTTCATTATCCTTTTGAAAATAAAGAATTTTTTGATAAAAGTTTTCCAGCTGATTATATTGTCGAATATATTGGTCAAACTCGTGGTTGGTTTTATACTCTTCATGTTTTATCTAACACTTTATTTCAATCCGAAAGTTTCAAAAATTGTGTTGTTACCGGCACTATGATGGGTACTGATGGTCGTAAAATGAGTAAACTTTTCAAAAATTATCCCGATCCCAAAATGGTTCTCCAAAAATATGGCGGTGACGCTATGCGTCTTTACCTTATGAGTAGTGTCATTATGATCGGAGAAAATATTAATCTTGATGAAAAAGAATTTGATAATCAAGTTAAAAATGTTTTATTACCATTATGGAACTCATTCAAATATTTTTTAACCTACGCCAATTTACATAATTGGTTACCATCAAATAAAAATAATAGTCAAAATCCATTGGATTTATGGATTAAAAATCAAACTAATGCTTTAACTAATAATCTTAGTAAACAATTAGATGAGTATAATTTACCCAATGCTACCAGATTAATAGAAACCTATGTTAATGATCTTTCTCGTTGGTATATTCGTCAATCCCGCGATCGATTTGTTAATGGCGATATTAATGCTCTTCAAACACTTTGGGAAGTTTTGGTTCAATCCAGCTTAACTATGGCTCCAATTATTCCTTTTATCACTGAATATTTTTGGCAAAAATTAGTCGTTGATATCGACTCTTCAAAAGAAGAATCGATCCACTTGGCCTATTTTCCAAAAACTCAAAATTTTGATGACAAAATCGCCACTGATATGGCCTTAGTTCAACAAATTTGCGAACAGGGGAATATGATCCGTAAGACTCAACAAATCAGCACTCGTCAACCATTAGCCAAATTAATTATCGCTTCAAATCAAAAAATTAATTTATCTAATAATCTTTTAGAAATTATTAAAACCGAAATCAATATAAAAAATATTGACATAATTTCTTCTCCAAATAATTTAATTGTTACTTTAGATACCAATATCACTCCTGAATTAAAACAAGAAGGTGATGCTCGTGATTTAATCAGATCTATCCAAAGTTTACGCAAAGAAGCTAATTTAGACCTTAAAGATAAAATCAATATTTTCGCTCCATCTTGGCCAGAAAATTTTGAAACCGAAATTAAATCAAAAACCCTGGCCAATTCGATTAAAAAATCGGATCAACTCAAAATAGAAAAAATCGGCTAAAATTTAATCATGTCCAAAACACCTTGGTTACCTGTATTAATTAGTCTTCTTTTTCTCTTTTCTATTAATATTCTAATGATTAGTTCTGTTGCCCCTGGTTCTTTAGTCAAACAAATTATTGCTTGGATAATAGGTGCTATTTTGTTTTTTATTGGTCGATTAATTAACCCAAAACAAATAGCCTCATCAAAATGGTTTATCTTTATTGGCTCATGTATTTTATTATTAATTCCTATTTTACTTAATAATATTACTCGAGGCTCTCGACGTTGGATTGATTTAGGTTTTACCTCTATTCAACCATCAGAATTTGTCAAACCCTGGTTAATGCTTTTTTTAGCCAACACTGCTTATCCATTTTTACAGGCAATTCCTGTTGGCATAATCATGCTTCAACCAGATCTTGGAAGTGCTATTTCAGTTCTTTTTTTACTTGCTCCAATAATTCTCTACAATCAAAAATTAATGAAATTTTCTATTATTATCGGAATAATATTTATTATTTCATCACCACTTATATATAAATTTATCCTTCATGATTATCAAAAAGAAAGAATTGTTAATTTTATTAATCCATTATCTGATCCACAAGATAAAGGTTATAATGTTATTCAATCAAAAATAGCTATTGGTTCAGGCGGTTTTTTTGGCAAAGGATACAAAAAAGGGACTCAAGGACAATTATTATTTTTACCCGAAAAACACACTGATTTTATGTTTGCCACTACTGTTGAAGAGTTAGGAATTATCGGTGTTTTTATTATTTTTATCTCTTATTATTTTCTTATAAAAACTCTTTTTGTTAAAGCTTTTATGTCAAATAATAATCGTGTTTTATTTTTATTTACTTTAGGTATTGCCATTCAAATTTGGATGCAAATATTTGTTAATGTTGGTATGAATGTTGGTATTTTTCCAGTTACCGGAATTCCACTTCCATTTCTTTCTGTTGGTGGTTCATCCATTATGACCCTTCTTTTTTCCATTGGTATTATCTATTCTTCTTAAACCTTGTTTACATTTTTTCCTATGCTATAATCGAAAAGTATGAAATATGCTGTCATTGCCATTTCTGGCTCTCAATTCAAAATTGAAGAAAATCAAAAATTATCAATAGATAACCTAAACCTTAAAGAAGGCGAAAAATCAACTTGCGATCAAGTTCTTTTAACTGCTGACGAGGATAAAATTGTTATTGGAACTCCTACTGTAAAAGGAGCTTCAGTTGATTTTATTGTTCTTAAAAACTATAAAGACCAAAAAATAAGAGTTTTTAAATACAAACAAAAATCACGCTATCGTAAAACTCGTGGTTTTCGAGCTCAATTAACCCAAATCCAAATTACAAAGATTAATTTTTAACTAAATAACTAAAAATCTAATTAGCTAATCAACTAACCATGGCTCATACAAAATCACAAGGTAAAACAAATCAAAAA
>CAZICU010000044.1:3127-3223 GCA_964537905.1 uncultured Gammaproteobacteria bacterium | reverse complement strand
CCCGCGGCCTTCTCCTTGGCAAGGAGACGCTCCACCAATTGAGCTATTCCCGCAAAACAGTGGAATATTAATCAGCGACCTGTCCGAAGTTTCGGA
>CAZICU010000044.1:0-3027 GCA_964537905.1 uncultured Gammaproteobacteria bacterium | reverse complement strand
CTCCACCAATTGTAGGGTTTATCCCTACCCCGATTTTCATCGGGAAGCTATTCCCGCAAAACAGTGGAATATTAATCAGCGACCTGTCCGAAGTTTCGGACCGCTCCACCAATTGTAGGGTTTATCCCTACCCCGATTTTCATCGGGAAGCTATTCCCCCGTATACTCCTTTGTATTTTATCAAAAGTACAAAAATCTACAATTCAACTTTATAACTTAAACTTTATAAATTGAATTAGTGCCGAAGGTCAGACTCGAACTGACATCCCAGGTTTTTCAGACCAGTGCCGTGACCACCTTGGCTACTTCGGCTAAAAGTAGTCTTATTATAACAATATTTTTCTAACTTTAAACTTTTAACTTGATAAGTTTATAAACTGTTTTGTGCCAAGGGTGGGACTTGAACCCACAAGTCTTACGACACACCGTTCTGAGCGATGCTTGTATACCAATTTCAACACCTTGGCAAAGTACATTATTTTATCATCTTAAGCTATTTTTATAGTAAAATCGCATATGAATCAAGCTACTCTTTTATTTTTACTAAAAGATAATCAAATATTATTGGCTATGAAAAAACGCGGTTTTGGAGTTGGTAAATGGAATGGTATTGGTGGTAAACCAAAAGATAATGAGAATATTTTCGACACTGCTATTCGAGAAACCCAAGAAGAAATCAATGTTACTCCATTAAACATTTCTCATTTCGCCACTCTTAATTTTTATTTTAAAACTAAACCAGAATGGGACCAGCAAGTTCTAGTTTTTACCACCCACGAATGGAACGGTGATCCGTCAGAATCAGAAGAAATGTCACCCAAATGGTTTAATATCAAAAATATTCCTTTTGATTCTATGTGGCCAGATGATCCTTTTTGGTTGCCAAAAATTCTATCGGGTAAAAAAATTAATGCTACTTTCACTTTTGGTGACGATAATATTATTTTAGACCAAGAAATCAATGAAATCTAATATTTCCACTAAAGACATTAATACCGGAGGAGAAATAATTAAAAAATTATTAATTAAAAATCCTCGTCTTTTACCTTTTTATCTTCAAGAAATTATTCCTAATTATAAAAAATTTTTGCCCAATATTTATAAATACGGCCTTTGGCACCGTCATCAATCGATTTCCAAAAATATTAAATACGATAAAGTAATTTTTTTAGCTAGTGGTTTAGCTGCTGCCGGTAAAGATAGCATTTACCAAGAAATGAACCAATTAGTTCCCGACATGTTTTTCAAAACCATTACGGCCACCTCACGCCCTCCCAGAGAAAATGAAATTAATGAAGTCGACTATTTCTTCTATCAAACAAATGAGTTTATTGAATCGCTCAAAAACAACCAATTTTTAGAATTTATCAAACGAGGTGAAACTTATTATGGTCTTCCCCAGAAAAGTCTTGATTTCGCTTTTAACCAACCCAAGCCAGTAATTTATTGCCAAATTGAAATGAGTGGCTGGTCAAAGTTAGAAAAATATATCAAATCCAAAAATCTTAATGTTTTAATTATTAAAGAATTTATTATGCCCGATATGTCTATTTCTGAATATGTTAATTGGCTGACCACTAATAGGCTAGGGGAGGATTTAGAATCTCGCATCAATAAATCTGGTTGGGAAATTCAAAAAGCCGCCATCAAAGCTGACATTATTTTGACTAATCGTATTCGAGAAAATATTCCTACACTAGATTATGTAGCTAAAACAATCATAAACGAAATTACAAAAATTGCCAATCTTCACAATTTTCCAATTTTTTCTCTTCCAACGGATAATTTTAATAAAATTACTGATCCAAAAGAAATCATTATGACTCATGACTCCATCAACTAAAATCAAATGATAAACTAGAATTATGATTGGTAATTCAGTTCTTTATTTGCTCTCATTTATTGGTGTTTGGATCGGATCAGGTATTGCCGTAAAATCAGTCGAAATAATTTCAAAGAAACTAAAAGTATCTTCATTTTTAGTTTCTTTTGTAGTTTTAGGTTTATTCACTTCTATTGGGGAAATTTCTGTTGGAATTAATTCCATCATCAAGGATGATCCAGAAATTTATATCGGTAATTTAGTCGGGGCTTCTATAGTTATTTTTATGCTTATAGTTCCACTTTTGGTTGTTTTTAGTAAATCAATTAAAATCACTCCAGAATTTCGCGGATTTAGTTTACCAGCTTCATTAATAACTATCGCTTTACCGTCAGTTTGTGCTATGGATGGAAAAATCAGTCAAATTGATGCTATTTTTTGTATTACTGTCTTTGTTTTTCTTTTAATTAATATCAAAAATAATCAAAAAAATTCTGATGAAAATAATCAAACTAAAATCAACTCAAAAATTATAAAACAATTTTTTCAAATGATTTTTGGTATCATAATTATTTTTATTTCTAGTCATTTTATTGTAGAACAAACAGTATTTTTTTCAGAGATACTTCACCTTTCTCCTTTTTTTATCAGTCTTATAATTACTAGTCTAGGAACTAATATTCCCGAACTTTCATTAATCATTCGTTCGGTTATAATGAAAAACAATCAAGTTGCTTTTGGAAATTATATTGGATCAGCATCATTTAATACCTTAATTATGGGAGTTTTGACTTTAATTTACAGAAAAGAAATATTTTTAAGCAACAATTATTTACTTAGTTTAATTTTCTTAGTTATCAACTTATCTCTTTTTTATCATTTTTCTCGAACTAAAAACACCATTTCTATTATCGAAGGTTCTATTCTTTTATTTTTATATTTTATCTTTCTCACAACAGAAATTTACACTCACTTTTTTATTTAGAGTTTAAATCCAAAACTAAGACAAACAAAACATTCTTCTGATTTTTTGGAGCGGGTAAGGGGAATCGGACCCCTGCCGAGAGATTGGAAATCTTTCGTTCTACCACTAAACTATACCCGCAAATTTTAAATTACTCTGTCAAGCCTTGCTCGACAAAGCAAAGCGAAGTCGGGGATACAGGAGTCGAACCTGCAACCTCATGGTCCCAAACCATGCACGC
>CAZICU010000043.1:0-3240 GCA_964537905.1 uncultured Gammaproteobacteria bacterium | reverse complement strand
CGAACCACAATACTCAGCTCCAAAGGCTGATGTCCTACCATTAGACGACAGGGCATTGAAAACTTCAATGCTTTGGCCCTTAGTCCCCAGACGGGACGACAGGGCATTATTAAAGTGTTGTTATTATACAACAATCGATTTTATTTCACTACCACCTCAGAAAAATATTCACTCAATATTTTCCTTGCATTTTCAATATTTTTTTCAGTTGGAGGTAATACTTTTGATAATTTATATTTCATTCCCAATTCTTTATATTTATAAACTCCCAAAGTATGGTAGGGGAGTATTTCTAATCTTTGAATCATTTTATAATCTTTAAAATATTCGCCCAAAGCTCTCAAATATTTTTCTTGATCATTCCAACCAGGAAGTAAAACATATCTAATCCACATTATTTTACCCATATCTTCACGATATTTTGCCATTTCTAAAACATTTTTATTAGAAGCCCCCGTCAATTTAATATGCATTTTTTCATCAATATGTTTTACATCCAATAAAAGTAAATCAGTTTTTTTATAAAGTTTTTTAACATTATCACTAATAATCATTCCATTTGTATCTAAGGCTGTATTTATATTTCTTTTCTTTAAACTTCGAAATAGTTTATTTAAAGACTTCGATTGTAATGTTGGTTCACCGCCAGAAACTGTTACTCCACCATCAGACCCAAAATATTCTTTTTCCTTTTCAACAATCTCAATGATTTCTTTTCTTTTCATTAATTTACCACCACACCGACTAAGTAGATCTGGATTGTGGCAATATAAACAACGAATATTACAACCTTGTAAAAATATCACCAAACGCAAACCTGGACCTTCATGTGTTCCAAAAGTTTCAATTGAGTGAATTCGAAGCATATTTTTACATTGATTCAAAGAAAGTTCGAGATAATACTTCCTCTTGTTGTTCTCTAGTTAATTTTACAAAATTAACTGCATAACCAGAAACTCTAATAGTTAATTGAGGATATTCTTCTGGATGTTTCATAGCCTTTAATAAAGTTGACTTATTCATTACATTTACATTTAAATGATGACCACCTTTTTTAAAATAACCATCAAGTAATTTAATCAAATTATCACCTTGTTCTTGTGTTGTTCCTCCTAAAGTTTTGTTAGTAGTTGAAAAAGTATTTGAAATACCATCACGAGCATTTTCATAATTTAATTTTGTCACTGAATTTAACGAAGCCACTGCTCCACTAGTATCTCTTCCATGCATTGGATTAGCTCCTGGAGCAAATGGTTCACCAGATTTTCGTCCATCTGGAGTTGCTCCTGTTTTATGACCATAAACCACATTTGAAGTGATAGTTAAAATTGACAAAGTTGGTTTTGCATTTCTGTAAATATGATATTTTTTTAATTCATCATTAAAAAACTTAATTACTTCTTTGGCGATATTATCAGGTTTATCATCATCATTTCCATATTTTGGAAAATCACCTTTAATCTCAAAATCTACCGATATTCCCTGTTCGTTTCTAATTGGTTTTACTTTGGCATATTTTATCGCCGATAAAGAATCAACTACCACCGACAAACCAGCAGCTCCAAAAGCCATTACTCGTTTTACCTCAGTATCCAACAAAGCCATTTGAGCTCTTTCGTAATAATATTTATCATGCATATAGTGAATTACATTCATTGTATTTACATAGTTTTCAACCAAGAATGATAAAGTTTCTTTATATCTTTTCCAAACTTCTTTGTAATCTAAATAACCATCTTTAACTGCATCTATATCTAATATTTTAATTCCAGTCATCTCATCAGTTCCTTCATTTATAGCCAATAACAAAGCTTTGGCGATATTACATCGAGCTCCAAAAAACTGCATTTGTTTTCCTGTTTCCAACATTGACACACAACAACTGATACCATAATCATCAGTTCCACCACAATTTCTCATTAATTCATCATTTTCGTATTGAATAGAAGAAGTATCAATTGACACTTTAGAACAAAATTCTCTAAAATTCTTCGGTAAATTTTCTGACCAAAGAACCGTCATATTCGGTTCTGGTGATGCCCCAAGATTATAAAGAGTTTGTAAAAAACGGTAAGTTGTTTTAGTCACTTTATGTTGACCATTATTCCAACAACCAGCCAAAGATTCTGTAATCCAAGTTGGGTCTCCTGCAAATAAAGCATTATAATCAGATGATCTTAAATGTCTCACCATTCTCAACTTCATCACAAATTGATCAATCAATTCTTGAGCCTGTTCTTCGGTTAAAATCCCTTCTTTTATGTCTTTTTCAATATAGATGTCAAAAAAATTACTCACATTACCCAAACTCATTGCCGCTCCATCATGCTCTTTTACAGCTGATAAATAAGCCAAATAAGTCCACTGAACTGCTTCATTAGCTGACAAAGCTGGACGACCAATATCAAAACCATAAGTTATTGCCATCTGTTTCATCATTTCTAAAGCCACTATTTGTTCACTAACTTCTTCTCGAAGTCGAATTAATTCATCAGTCATTTCACCTACTAATCTATCTTTATCTTTTTGTTTTTCTTCAATTAATTTATCCACACCATATAAAGCAATTCTTCGATAATCTCCAATTATTCTTCCTCTAGCATAGGCATCTGGTAATCCAGTTAAAACTCCTGTTTTCCTAAGTCGGCGCATTTCTTCAGTATAAGCACTAAAAACTCCATCATTATGAGTTTTTCTATATTCAGTAAAAATTTTAACTACTTCAGGTGATACTTTTCGGTCGTTTTCTTCACAAGCATGCATCACCACCCTAATTCCTCCAGCTGGTTTAATCGCTCTTTTCAAAGGTTCATCGGTTTGTAAACCAACAACCACTTCTAAATCTTTTTCGATATATCCAGGGGCATGACTAGTTATATTTGAAACAGTTTTAGTATCGATATCCAAAACACCACCTTTTTCAATTTCTTTTTTTAAAAGTTTTTTAACTTTATCCCAAAGTTTTTTCGTTTTTTCACTAGGACCAGATAAAAAAGTACTATCTCCATCATATGTTGTAATATTTTGAAACACAAAATCTCTAACATTAATTGATTCCTGACACACAGGCGCGTTTTGTTTATTCATATTTTGCATAAAAATTAATTTTATTGATTTTCTGGGGAAATTTTATAGATCTTAATTATACCTCAAACAAACCAAAATCACTAGCAAATTTTACTCCTGGTGCCGAAGGAGGGACTTGAACCCCCACGTCTTGCGACATACGCACCTCAAGCG
>CAZICU010000042.1:0-3249 GCA_964537905.1 uncultured Gammaproteobacteria bacterium | reverse complement strand
TAGAGTAACCAAGATACTTCACTATTATGTATTAAATAAAGGCCTATATTTCAATAATAATTAATCTTTTATAAAAATTAATTTTGAATAAAAAAGTTTTTCAGTTGAACACAAATATTTTTAAAAATCATCATTTAATTTTCCTTGACAAGTATAATTATTTAATATAAGGTTATCTTAACAACCATTAATTTCCTACTGGTTTACTGTAAAAAAAACAGATTTTTGTGTAGGAATATTATTAATAATTTAAAAAATAATCATGAAAAAAAAGATTTTAATTAGTTTGATTATTATCGCTGGTGTGGGAACAGCTGGCTTTACTGCTACCAGAGCTTTCTTCCGCGCCAGAGTTAGAAGTACTGATAGTTCATTTACTGTTGGTACCTTAGATCTCTCGGTTAATGACAAACAAGAAGCTGTTGATAGCTTTGTCGTTGAAGGCATTGGTGCTTCTGGAGATATCTCTGGTAGTAAAACTTGGACGGTTAAAAACGTCGGTACTCTCCCTGGTCGCTTATATTTCAGTCTAGCCAATCTAGATAATCAAGAGAACGGTTGCAATCGTCCTGAAATATCTGATGAACCAGCTTGTGAATCAGATATAATTGGCGAACTTGGTGGTGTTATTGATGCTAAAGTTTCTGCTAATGGAGCTATTATGGCAGAGTCAGTCTTAGCTAATGCCAATCAAAATGATTATTCCACTCAATGGAATTTAAAACCGGAAGTAATTATTCCCGCTGGTCAATCCATTGAAGTTGTTATGGAATGGAATGCTGGTCAAGATGATTACAATAACAGTATTCAAAGTGATAGTTTAACTTTTGATACTGTCTTTGACTTAGTCCAACTAGTTAACTAAATTTTTTAATAAATAAGGGGATTCTTTTTTCAAAGAATCCCCTTATTTTAAGCTATGTTAAAGACTACTAAAATAATTTTAGAAATTTTTTCTTGGTTATTCATCATTTTTTTTGCTGGATTAATTATTTTAACCACTGTTTCAAACACCAATATTGCTGGTGGTTTCAAATCGTTTTTAGTTCAATCAGGTTCTATGGAGCCATCAATCATGACCGGTGATATTGTTATCACTAATCGTCAAAAACAATATTTTAATAATGATGTGGTTACTTTCAAAGATTTCCAAGAAAGTATTATTACTCACCGAATTATTGATATTAATCAAGAAAAAATTTCTACCAAAGGCGATGCTAACCGAACTTCTGATCCAGAAGTTATCAATCAAAATATGATTTTAGGTAAAGTTGTTTTTGTTATTCCCAAATTAGGTTATCTTGTCAGTTTTTCTAAAACTTTACCTGGAGTAATTCTTCTAATTATTATCCCTTGTTTGATATTAATTGGAGATGAAATTTTTAAATTCATCAAAAATTTAACTAAAAAAAACAGTGTTAAATAAGAAAACTAAATTTTCCTTAATTCTCACGGTTTTTATTGGCTCAATTCTTATGTTGAGTGGAGTTACTTCGGCTGATTTTTCAGTTCAAATTGTTGCTACCGGGAATCAACTATCTGCCACTACTCTTCAAATGTCTGCTCTGGAAACTAGTAATGAGTCAAACTTACCTTTATTATTCCAAATAACTGGCTTAATTCCTGGCGGTTTTAGTGTTAAATCTCTCCGTCTAAAAAAAACAGCCAATCTCGATTTTAATTATCAGTTAAAATCAATTAAAATTAATGGGGACGATAATCTTTATCAATCCTTAAACTTAAAAATAATGCAAAAAGATAAATTTATTTATCAAGGCAAACTTGCCGATCTAAATCGGGGACAAACTATTAATCCTAATGGTCAAGATGACTGGATCTTTTTTATTTCATTAGATCAAGATAACTCAGAATTAACCAACAAAACTTGTGAATTTACTTTTGATTTTAAAACCTATCGAGACAATCCCGACGAAACTGGTGGTTTTCAAGACGAGATAAAAGTTATTAATTATATTAGCAGTGGTAATTGGTAAGAAAAAAATATTTTACTATTTAATAGTTATTTTATTGATTTTGTTTTGGTTAACGATTGCTTTCACCAAAACTAGTTTTGATCGTTCCAATTTTTTTGCTTTTATTATTGAAAGTCAATCAATGAAACCAGTATTATCTCCTGGATCTTTAATTATTGTTGAGACTCAATCAAATTATTTTCCCGGAGATGTTGTTACTTTTATTGTTAAAGACAATCCTAATAAAAATCCCATTACTCATCGAATATTTAAAAGTGTCACTTGGAATAATCAAAATATGTTTGCCACCAAAGGTGATGCTAATTTTACTGTCGATAGTCAATTAATTAGTTCAGAAGAAATTATTGGTAAAGTTATTTATCAAATTCCTTATTTGGGAATGTTTATTTATACCGCCCAAACTAAAATTGGTTCATTTTTTTACATTATTATTCCTGCTTGTCTAATAATTTTTGTTGAAATTAAAAATATTATTAAAACAATAAAAAAATAAAATCCAATTCTATAAAAAATTTTGGTAACATATTCTATGTTAGAAGTTGGAGAAAAAAATATCACAAATCAGATACCAGATATTTTTCAAAAAGCCCAAGAATTTAATATAGAAACAAAAGGAAAAAATAAAGAACAATTAATTGATGGCATAATTGAATTTCGAGAAAAACAACCTAAAATAGACAGATTTTGTGAGTATCTTACTGGTCTCAGATTAATTGATCCATTATTATTAGATAAATTAATAGAAGATCAAAAAGTAATTAGAGCTAAGTATGGTTTACCAAATATAAATATCATATTTGATGATCCTAACCAATATGAAGAAATTTTAAAAAAAATAGCCCAAGATATTAATGTTCGTATCGAAAAAAAATCTGAATTCGGTTCTTTTTTCACAGATGGTTCTTCAAGTGGTGTTTATTTTAACAATAGAATTGGTTTAAGTATTGATAAATCAGATAAAGAAAAATATTCATTATCTATTTCAACCTTAGAACACGAAATCATTCATTCTTTACAACGCAGAAATCAACCAAAAATGCCGATAGAGCAACAAGAATATGAAGCAAATATTGCCAATTTTAATTTTGACGACGAGATGATTGATATTTTAAGAAAAAATCCTTCATGGACTGATGTAATTTTTCGGAAGATATTAATATCAGTGTCTTATTTTTATGAACCGATGGAAGAAACGCCTATTTGGAATAATCCAGAGTATTTTTTAACTCAAGTCGATAAAATTAATGAAGAACAA
>CAZICU010000041.1:0-3415 GCA_964537905.1 uncultured Gammaproteobacteria bacterium | reverse complement strand
GCGTGCATGGTTTGGGACCATGAGGTTGCAGGTTCGACTCCTGTATCCCCGACTTAGTAGGACAGAAGGGATTTTTACATATTGTTCAAATAACGGATTAAGGCTATATTTCGTCACTTTCTGGTTCTTTATTTCAAAGTTCAAAAATACCATTCTGATGATTTTATCCACTAGGTATTGATTATCGCTGTTTTGTATCAAATTTCCGATGTTTTTGAAGAAGTTCAAAAAGTTTTCGTAGGAGATACCTCCCGACTGCAAATTTTGGTCAATGGAGATTATTATTTCCTGAATTTCCTTTTCTTTACCCTTTAACTCTGCGATTTTGTTAGTGATATTGTCAATTTGTTCGTTTAGTTCTTCAATCAAATCTCCTTTGGCGTTAGCAAGAGCGTCTGTTTTCCTGTCTTTTACTGCTTTAGCTTCAGTAATCTGGCGTTTAATGCTTTTAAGCTGTTCCAAGCAGATTTCTCTATGCCCAATTAGCCTTGAATTAGCTTCATTCTTGTAAGCTTCATAAGCTGTCTTATCTACATTTAATCCTGAACCAATTAAATCCAGAATAAAATCTACTAATACTTTGCCTCGCAACCCTTTCTTGATGGTCTTATCAAAGTAGCTCGGACATTCCTTTTTATTGCACCTGAGGGTTAAATACCTGTTTTCTCCTTTTCCACTGCTTCTGGACACTCCTGGTGACATCAGATTGCCACAATAACCACAATAGACCATCTTGCTAAATAACTGAACTTTAATCTGTCTTTTTCTAAACGAGTATGAGTCTTTCAGCCTCCTTCTTAATTCCATAAAATCAACAGGGTTAATCATAGGCTCAAACATGGGGTCAACTTTAATTAAGTCAATTACCTCTGTTCCATAAAGGTAAATACCTGCGTAAAATGGGTTACTAAAAATTCCAGAAAGCTTTTGTTTGGTCATTTTGGTAACTTTCCCCTTGAAGGTAAAACCATTTTCATTGAGATATTTAGCAGTATATTCCAATCCATTACCATCTAAAATCAGGCTGAATCCTTTTTGAAGAAGCTTGAAATTATCATCGTCGGGACGAAAATATCTGTCAACAATTTTGTAACCATATTTAGGCTCTTTTCTGGGTGATTTTCCTTCTTTGGCTATATTGATACTTCCTCTTGAGCTAGAGGCTGAAAGATTATCGGAATACTGTTTTGCCATGACAAATTGGATACCCAAAGTCATTATTCCGTTTGCGTCTCGGATAAAAGTATAGGTTGCAAATTTTAAGTCAACAATTTTTCCCTTATCAAGCAAATCAATTATTTCTCCTGCCTCCTTCATGTTTCTAGCTAATCTATCGGGGTGCCAAGCAATGATTGAGTTATATTTTCCAGTCTTTATACCTTCAATCATTTCAGTAAAGACATTTCTTTTACCTGGGGTTTTAGCACTTTCTTTCTCCTTAAATATGCGAACTGGTTTTATGTTTAACGAAGTGACTATCTTCTGACAATCTGAAATCTGGTCTTTTATGGAGCGTTCTTGTCTATCCTTACCTTTGGTGGATTTTCTGGCGTAAATGACATATACAGGTTCAGTTCCCTCAATTATTTTTCCTTTGGCTCTTAATTTTTCGTTGGCTAGAAATTGAGCATAGTCAATTAAGTCCTGTTTATGTTCGTCAATTATCTTTGATTTTGCCATGTTATCTATCTCAAATTACTACCCTAATGATACTAGGAATGCTCTCAAAAAACCAAAAACTGCGAAACGAAGCCAATTAAGTAGTGGTTTGAAGTTGTCTTAGTTGCTCTAGGGCTTTATACATTCTATTTTCTTCTGTTACTTCGTATCTTTGGTAAATATCTGCCATTGTTTTGACTCCCTCTACTCCAACTTTTGACCTATAAGCTCCTTTATCTCCTAGGTTAATAGGTTTGAAGTCTGGGTGGAGTAAGCTTAAAAACAATTCTTTTTCAGCCTTGGTTATTCTTTTCAGTTTAACTAGATGGACGGCTACCCTCTCTACAAGATAACCTTGAATTTTGGAAGTTGGTTTGAAATCGTCAAATAGTTCAGACTTAATTTCTTCTATATCAGAATCTTCATATGGTGACATATCTGACTTTAATATCCCATGCTTTAAGGCATTGTATTTAATGGCTTCCTTTCCCTCATTAGTAACCGCACCTGTTGATTTTTGGGCGTTAAATCTATTGGCGATTATTTGTTCATCACTAGCCATATTCGTAAAAGTGGGACGCGCGTCCCAAAATGAAGTTATCTATCTATCTCAACGAATTAGCGTGGTTTTTTGCTTAAAGCTAATATCCATTCAACTTCTGGTCTTCCTTTGGGGTCTTTGTCTATTTCTTTATATTGCTCAATAGTTGTTCCTACAAATCCTGCTTCATTCAATAATGTTGTAATCTCTTTTTGTGTAAAATATTGAAAAAATCTATCATGATTTGAAAGACTGTCACTTACAACCGCTGTTTTTTCTGCACCTGTTTGGGCTTTGACAAGTGTGTGTATTACTCCATCTGGTTTCAAAACCCTGTTAAATTCTGATAATGCTCTTTTTACTTCAGCTACTGTCTCTAAGTGAAGCAATGAAGCGTGAGCCCATACTCCATCAAAAGAATTATCATCAAATGGCAAATCTAAGAAACTTCCCTCTACAAACTCCACCCGGGGATGCCTTTCTTTAGCTACTTTTACAAGACCAGAAGACAGGTCAATTCCAATCGCTTTTAATCCTTTATTTTGAAGTAACTGTGTATCTCTGCCTCCACCACAACCAGCGTCAAGAACCTTACCCTTAGAAGGTAATAAAGAAACAAATGCCTCAATCTGTTCGGGCGAGGGATGTTGCTCTGTGGTTTGAGCATACTGTTCAGCGTTTTGGTTATACCATTCAATTGTGTCTGTGAATCCTTTAACTTTCATATCCTCGTTCATTCTTCAATTTTACTACAAAAAAATAAAGTTCAAAACAATTCAACTATATAAAGAATTAGGTTATTCAGCTATCACTTTTTTACCTTTACCCAAATTCTTTCCCATTTCTCTAAACACTCCTTTTTCATCTTTGAATAGCCTTTGTTTTTCTGTTTTTTGATAAGTTGAAAAATCGGTTTGTTTGCCTGTGATACTGAAAATCTCAACTAAACTCTTGCCAAAACTTGGAGGGTTGGCTTCCGCTATTGTTTTTAATTTTGTTTTAACCTGCTTTTTAGTCATCTGTTTATATTATAAAGTCTAATCTACCTTCGTGCGAGTTAGCCATTAAAAGAGCATATTGGTTGATTTCATCCTCCATTTTGTGAAGTTGTTGGGAATTTCTGATAAAATCAAAATATAGTTCAAAATCTGTAATAGTTACCCGACTTCGCTTTGCTTTGTCGAGCAAGGCTTGACAGAGTAATTTAAAATTTGC
>CAZICU010000040.1:0-3744 GCA_964537905.1 uncultured Gammaproteobacteria bacterium | reverse complement strand
ACTATTGAAATTTTTAAAAAATACCAGAAAATTGGTGAAATAGCCTGGACACCAGAAACTCTTAGCCAAAATTTAACCCAAATTAAGTCAACTTTTTCATCAAAATTTAGAGTAATTTTAGCTGACAACTTTATTTCTATTTCTAGTCTTCTTCTTTCTCCCAAAGAATCTAAAAAACGAATTCAAATTCAATCAAAATTTCAAAGCACCGTTTCCGAAGATTTATCTAACACTATTTGGGACTATAAAATAGTAGCTCGTTATCATCATCTAAATTTAGTTCAATTAATTTATGTTTCGCCAAAATTTTTTGATAATTTTCGTAATTCTGTAAAACTGGCCAAAATAAAAATTGAATTATTAGAAAGTTTTTCTACTACTATTTGTCATTTTTTACCAGCCAATAAATTAATTTTGATTAATTATCAAGATCTTCTTGTTTTATCTTTTAATCGAACTCCAATATATTCTCAAGTTTTGACCAGAAAAATTTCTCAAGAAGACATTAATAAAATTTTTGAATATACCCAACAACGATTTCAAACTTTACCTCAGCAAATTCTTTTTTCTCCTGTCGGTAATATTGCTTTTAATCAATTTGATTTTAATAATCTTCATCCAGAATATACCAATATTAATCCCTTAAAAGGGGTTATTCATTCATCAAATGTTTCTGGATCAGATTCTCAAACTTCTCGATTAGAAGTTACTTCTAAACCTAAAAAACCATTATCTTTTAACCTTGCCCAAATTATTTTTTTTATTTCTTTAATTATTTTGTTTTCAGTTTTTATTCTTATTTTTATCAATCAAAAATCTAATTTTTCCTCAGAGACAACTGATTCAATTACTCCAACTATAAATCCCACCCCAACTTCAAAACCAATTTCAGATTTTAAAATTAAAGTTTTAAATGGAACTGGGACTCCAGGTGAAGCCAGTAAAATTACTCAATTACTTTCAGCCAATAATTTAAAAGTCGAATCAACCGATAATGCCGTTAATTATGATTTTACTCAAACTCAAATTGAAATAAAAAGTTCTGTTCCTAATAATATTATTGAACTTATAAAAACATCTTTAGGGGAAAAATATATCCCCAAAATATTAGAAACCAATTTATCTGAATCTTCTGAATTTGACATAATTATTACCACCGGAAAATAATATGAAAATTGGCCAAGACATTTTTGTTCAACAAGGAATTCTTGATTGTCAAATTGACCAATTAATTGAATATAGTCATTCTGATTTAGATGTTCAAAAATTTACTTCTGATTTAAAACGGTTTGCTTCTCGAAAAACTTTTTTTGAATGGCAACGTCAAGGTCGAATTATTTATACTTTAATTGATGATCACCAAAATCTTTTGGGTATAATTTGGTTTGGACACAAAGACCCACCAATTTCTATAAAAGCTAATTTTACTTTTGCTATTCGTATTTATGGCCCAGCTCGCGGTCAAGGTTTATCACAGGAGTTTATGAAAATTGCTTTTGCTGATCTTCAAAAAAATCAAAAAGAATCTCATATCACTAGTTTTTGGCTTGAAACTTCAATTGACAATTTCGCTGCCATTCATACTTACGAGAAATTTGGATTTAAAAAAGTAGATCAGATAGATAATAAAATTATTATGATTTTTTCTTAAAAAAGTTTAACATTTGGTAAAATAGCCAAATGTCTCTCAAAATTTCTGATTACTCTTATCAACTGCCGGAATCTTTTATTGCCGACAAACCTAGCGATCAACGTGATCATTGTCGTCTCTTAACTTTAAATAAAAATACTGGTCAAATTGATCATCTTCATTTTTACGATATCTTAAATTTACTAACTCCTAATGATGTTTTAGTTCTCAATCAAAGTAAAGTTTTTCCCGCTCGTCTCTTTGGTAAAAAAGATAGTGGGGGAGATATCGAAGTTCTTTTAATTCATCAAATTAATAGTGATACTTGGTTGGCTATTTCTAAACCTCGTCCAGCTGTTGGTCGTCAAATAATTTTTGATTGTAATTTAATTGGTCAAATTATCCAAAGTAATTCTCAAACCGGTCAAATAAAAATTAAATTTAATTATAAAAATAATCATTTTTTTCAAATTCTTGATAATATCGGCCACACTCCAATTCCACCTTATATTCATTCATCTCAAACCGAACAGCAAATCCGTGTTGAATATCAAACCGTTTATGCCAAACAAACCGGTTCTGCCGCCGCTCCCACCGCCGGTCTTCACTTCACTAAAAAATTATTAGCTGATTTAAAAAAAAGGGGAGTCCAAATTGAATATCTCACTCTCCATGTTGGTCTTGGTACTTTTCAAAATCTTCGTCCCGAAAACATTGCCACCAAAACGCTCCATCAGGAATTTTATGAAATCACTTCAGAGGTCGCCACTCGTTTAAATTTAGCCAAAAAACAAGGCAAAAGAATAATTGCCGTTGGTACCACCTCTGTTCGCACACTCGAATCAGCAGTCTCCCTTTTGTCAAAGGGAGAAACGGCGTCAGCCGAAAGGGATTTTAATCAAATTACTTCTGCTAAAAAATCAACTAATATTTTTATTTATCCCCCCTACCAATTCAAATTTGTTGATGCTTTAATTACCAATTTTCATTTACCCGAATCTAGTTTATTAATGTTGGTTTCTGCTTTTGCTGGTAAAGAAAAAATTTTTAACGCTTATCAACAGGCGGTAAAAGAGCAGTATCGTTTTTTTAGTTTTGGCGACGCCATGTTCATTTTTTAAATTGTAATATATGATATATAATCAAAATATGAAGAAAATAGAATTAAAAAATATCAAATCTCTAAAAGAAAAAATAAACAATCCCCTCGCTGGTTTTATTGAATTTATTCAGTCACAAGGTGTTATTGGGTTGGCTATTGGTGTGGTTATGGGTACTTCTGTCACCAAATTAGTTACCTCTTTGGTCACCAACATTATTAATCCAGTTATTGGCCTGTTTTTAGGAAAAATTGGTGATCTAAGCAAGATGTCTCTTCAAATTGGTTCAGCTCAAATTCTTTTTGGTAATTTTATCAGCAGTTTTATTGATTTCGTCATTATTGCTTTTGTTGTTTATTTTTCTGTCAAAATTTTAGGTATTGACAAACTCGACAAGAAAAAAGACTAATTGTTTTTTGTTGCCTCGATAAAAGCTTTAAAAATTGGGTGCGGATCAAGTGGTCTCGATCTGTATTCTGGGTGAAATTGAGTTGCTACAAAAAAAGGATGATTTTTTAATTCTATTGCTTCAACTAATTTTCCATCAGGTGAAGTTCCTGTAATTACTAAACCCACATTTTCCAATTTTTCTTTAAAATCATTATTAAATTCATATCGATGTCGATGTCTTTCTTCCACTAAATCATCTTTATAAATTTCTGCCAATTTTGTTCCTTTTTTAATTTTACATGGCCAATTTCCTAATCGAATTGTTCCTCCATATTGATGTTTTTTAAGATATTCTTCTTGTTCTGGCATTAAATGTATTACTGGGTGTTTTGTTTCAGGATTTACTTCAGTAGAATTGGCTCCATCTAATTTTGCCAAATCACGGGCAATTTCGATTACTGCCATTTGCATTCCAAAACACAAACCCAAAAATGGAATCTGTTTTTCTCTGGCAAATTTTATCGCTTTAATAATTCCTTCAGTTCCTCTCGAACCCCATCCTTGTGGTGCCACCATTCCACTACAACCATTTAATTCTTCAAGTTTAAAATCAGTCGAATCAAT
>CAZICU010000039.1:0-3885 GCA_964537905.1 uncultured Gammaproteobacteria bacterium | reverse complement strand
TTAATTAGTTAATTAGCTATTAGCTAGTAGTAAGTAGCAAAACAAAATAAAAAAAGAATTATGAAACAAAAAACCCAAACAAAAACGATACATTTGGTTGAGCAAGCAGAATATCGAAAGCTTCGCAATCAGGCGGGTGGACAGGTGGTGTTGATGGTTTTATTGGCTTCGGCTTTGGTTTTAACTTTGGGTTTATCAGCTTCACGTCAGGCAACAGTGGAAACAAAAATTGAAACTGATCAAGAGTTGTTAAAAAAAGCTTTTAATACGGCTGAATCAGGAATTGAATATTATTTGGGAACAGGAGAAACTAATTATGAAAGTGGAGAAAGTGGTTCGGCAGATTTGTTGGTAAAAACTGTGGGAGATTCGGAAACATTATCTTTTGGAAATGTAATTTTGGATGGTGGAATCGATTATTTTTGGTTGGTAGGACATAATAGTGATGGGACGTTGTCGAATAATTATTATAGTAATGAGACTTCGGGACTTAATATTTGTACTGTTAGCGGCGAAAATGCTACTTTTAAAATTAATTATTTTTATAAAGATGGATTAAACTATTTAGTGAATAGTTCAGTTTCAACAACGGTAGGTGGCTGTCTTTCAAATTTTAATTTGACTGCGGGTGATTCATTACTTTTAAGCGTGATGCCGATAGGCTCTAATGTAAAAATAAAGTTAACTGGTCCAGCTAAATTTCCTGTTCAAGGCGAAGAGATAAGTTCGACTGGTTTAGTTGAAGGAGTTAATAATACAGTAACAGTATTGAATAAATATACTATACCAACTTTTTTGTTGGAGGCGATAACTTCCGGTGGTGACGTAACCAATTAATAACTGTTATACTGAATGTATGAGTGATGTTTTGGGAATAGATATCGGACAAAATACTGTCAAAATTGTTTCTATTAGTGCGGATTCTGCGGGTAAATTGATATTGGATGCCATTGGTGAAACTAAATCTCCAAAAATAGAAGCGGCAGATAAAAGCCGACAAAAATATTTTAATGCTTTGGGTGATTCAATTAAATTATTATTGTCCGATTTAAAAATAAAAAGCAAAAAAGTAGTAGTGGATTTACCAGAAAACGAAGTAGTTAGTCGTTTGGTTAGATTACCGCCATTAAAGGATTCTGAGATTATGGATGCTTTGAAATTTGAGGCAGAAACTTTTGTCCCCTACCCTTTGGAAGAAGTGTCGATTGATTATGAAGTGGTGGAAAAAGATGATGCTGGTAGATTAACTATATTTGTAATTGCGGCAAGAAATGATTTGATTAATGATCAAATTAAGTTATGTAAATCTTTAGGATTAGAATTGGTGGCTTTGGAATCCCCTTCTGTGGCTTTAAGAAGAATGGTTAAAAATAGTATTAAAACGGTCGAAAGAGTTATGGTTTTAGATATAGGAGATAAATTTTCTGATATTTTTAATTTTAATAAAGGTAATGTTTACTTTGCTAGGTCTTTACCGATTGGTGGTGAATCTTTGACAAGATCAATTTCTTTGGGTTTGGGTTTAGATATGCCTTCGGCTGAAGAATATAAAAAAGCTTATGGAATTAAAGAAGAAGAATTGGAAGGTAAAATCAGATTAGCGGCTTTACCAGTTTTTAATAGTATTACTGATGAAATCAGAAAAGCGATGACTTTGTTTACTGAAGATTCTGGTGGTAAAACAGTTGATTTATTGGTATTGAGTGGAGGTGGAGCTAATTTGCCAGGAGCGGCGGAAGAATTAACAAAAACTTTGGGGATAGAAGTTCAAATAGCCCAACCTTTTATAAACATTGATGCAACCAAAATTAATTCTCAATTTAATTTAAATATAGAAGGTTGTCGTTTTAGTTTGGCGGTTGGTTTATCATTAAGAGGGTTAATATGAATGATTTAAATTTATTACCTTCACAAGCAAAATTTCAGGCAGAAAGAATGCGTTTGAAAGGTATTATTAATAATTTTTTATGGATATTTGGTGGAATATGGGTTTTGTTGGTAGTAGTAATTATTTTATTAAATATAATTTTAACTTTGACTTTAAAAAAGTTTAATAAAGATTACGAAAAAGTTTCGAATCAATATAAAGAATTGGCTGAAAATATGGCATTAAATCAAAAAATAAAATATCAAGCAAAAGTGGTGGGAAAAGTTTTGTCAGATAGATTTGAATATGGAAAATCGATGAAATTAGTTAAGGAATTATTTTCGGAAAAAATAAAAATAGATAATTTGGAAGTGAATGAATTTAAAAAATTTGAGGTTAATGGTAGTATTCCTAATGGAGAAGATCTAAAGGAAGTAGAAAAAGAAATTGATCATATCAATAATGGTTTAGTAGAAGGTATAGCTTCGGCAGAAATAAGAGATGTTTCGGTAGATGCAGTTAAAGGTTGGAAATTTGTATTGGAGGTTAAATTAAAATGAAAAATGATTTTTTTAAAATGCCGGAAAGAATTTTTGGAATAAGTAGTAGTTTAATAAAATTATTTTTATTACCTTTATTGTTAGTTTTGATATTTTTAATTAGTTTTGGTTTGGTAATGGTACCGCGAATTGATTCAATTAAATCACTAAAAAATTCTATTACAAAAATTAGATCTGAAATTAAAGAAACGGAAGGAAAAAGGATTTATCTGTCATCAGTGGATCAAAATGAATTATTAAATAATAAAAATTATCTTTCGAGTGCTGTATTGCAAGAAAAAAATTCGTATTTATTAGTAGCAGTAGTTAGAAATATTGCTGATAAATTTGGTTTTAGAGTAAAATCTTTTTTGATTAATCCAGTTAATCTTAAAGATGAAAAGGAATCATTGAAAGTTTCAGATAAAAATGTAGCAACTAAATTACCAATTGATATTGTGTTGGAAGGTCAAGAAAGTAATGTGATTGATTTATTAATTTCAATGGAAAATAGTTTACCAATTATGTTTGTAGATAAAATTAATATTTTGACCAGACAAAATGTTTCGGAATTATCAATGACTATTTCGTCTTATTATGTAACTGATGAACAAAATTTAACTTCGGATAATTTAACAATTAATGATTTGATACCAACTGAAGAAGAAAATAATTTATTATTGAAAATAAGTCAGTTTAATCGTGATGATAGTTTAATAAAAAGTTTGACAGAGCAAGGTTCACAGGGTAAGGATTATGTCGAATATCAAAGAGAAAATCCTTTTAATCTTTGATTTTGACAATAAATTTTTCTTGAGGAAAAGATAAATTTAAAATGCTTCTGATTGATTTGATTATTTTACCTTCTTTACCAATTATTTTTCCGATTATTTCTTTTGGAGCAGTTATTTCAAAAATGTTTAAGTCGTTTTCTAGATGTTCTTCAACAGTAATATTATCTTCTTTTTGAGTAATAGATTGAAGAATATATTCTAAAGTTTCTTTGATAGTGGTCATAGTTTTTAGTATAAAGTTATAAAGAAAAAGTATAAAGTGAAACAAATTATTCGGTTTTTGACTCTTCTGGTTTAACTTCTTGGGTGACAGTTTCTTCGGATTTAGTTTCTTCAATTTTTGGTTCTTTTACTTTTTTAACATTTTTAATTTTTTTAGAATATTTATTAGGATTTAAAAGTTTATCGACACCTTGGGTGACTTGAGCTCCCTTTTTTTGCCAATCAGTAAAAGATTCTTGGTTGATTTCTAAAGTTTTTGTTTGAGGGGTATAAAATCCTAAATCGGCGATAAATTTACCGTCGGATTTACTGCGGTCTTGGGCAACAACAATACGATAAGTAATTTGATGTTTTTTACCTCGAGGTAAAAGTTTAATTTTGATCATAATGTATGAGATTATACATTAAAAAGTAGAAAGTAGAAAGTAGAAAGTAGAAAGTAGAAAGTAGAAAGTAGAAAGTA
>CAZICU010000038.1:0-4125 GCA_964537905.1 uncultured Gammaproteobacteria bacterium | reverse complement strand
ACGGCTTAGGACCGTGTGGAGAAATCCATGGAGGTTCAAGTCCTCTCTGCGGCACTTGAATTAGATTTTAGATGGTAGAAGCTAGATTGTAGAATTAACTATTTTTGAATAAAGAAAGATTTGAAGGAATTAATTATTCTTTGAAATAGATTTTCTTTTGGATGATAAAGGGTGGAATTAGAGGAAAATTTTTGAATTTCAAATTTATCTAAATTATCCCAGGAAAGATAAGTTTTGTCATTATAATTTTCAAGGTTATTAACAGTAAATTTAAATTTTAAAATTTTATATTGACCGGGGTAAGTAAAATTATGATAATGACATATTTTGGAAGTAGTGATGTTAGGACTAGTTTTGGGAATTAAACAAAATTCTTTTTCTCCCCAAATTGATTGACCAGTATTTTTTAAAATAATTTCACCGTCATATTCATTATTTTCAAAAATTAAAAAAGGCAAGGTTATTTTTTCTAATTTGTAACTAGTAATTTGCTCTGGTTGATTAATATTTTTGGGTTGATCGATAAATTTTTGATACTCTGGATAAAGTTGTTCTTTTTCATCAAGCCAGGAAAAATGATCAAAAGGTGAGGCAGGATAATTATAAATAAAAGGAGTGACGGCTTTGACTCTATTGTCTTGTGACCAAATTTGGTAGGCGTCTAGAAGAAATTGAGAAGTGGTTTTAGTAGTATAAAAATTGTTTTTTTTACTAATTCCCTCTTTATGTGGCCAACCGGTTTCAGTGATAAAAACTGGAAATTCTTTTTTAATTCCTAGTTTTTTAATAGTTTCTAATTCCCATTGATAACCACTAATACTATGTTGTCCTTTATCTTTTGGAGTGCCAATAAATCCGTGATTGGGATATGAATGAGAAGCTATACCGTCAATATTATCGAAATATTCAGGTTTATAATCATAAATTTGTTGGTAGACTGTTTTAGCCGAAAGAAAATTAGGTAATTTGTCGGGTGAAGCTAAATCTAAACCTGCTCCAAGAATAAAAAAATTGGAATTTAGACTTTTAAATTTTTGTGAAGTATAAAGACTAATATCGACATAATTTTTAATATCGACTTCCCCACCCCACTCTTGACCGTGATTAATTTCATTAAATAATATAATATATTGATTTTTGGTAGGCCAATTTAAGGAATTTAAAAAATTGACTAGATTATCAATATCTGAATTTTGAGGAATTTTCCAATTATCTTTATCGGCAATAGTGGCTAAACGAATAATGGGAATAAGATGAAATTTTCGACAATTATCAAAAAAGTCTTGCCAAGTTTGATGATCTAATTGATCAATTCGAATAACAAGAGTAATCCATCCCCAATCTCCATTAGAACTATTGATAATATCTTTTGCTTTTAATAAATCCTGTGTTTGGGTTAAATGTAACCCAAAAATATTATCAGATGCTAAAATAGGTTTAGTAAAAAAAATAAATAAAAGGTAAAGATATAGAAGGATTATTACAAATTTATTTTTTTTAAAATTTTTAATTTTCAATTTTTAATTTTCAAATATATAGTAAGTCAATTCTAACAAATGAATAAAGAAGAGATTATTAAAATGCAAATATCTCGGGTGGAGAAAGAAATTCGAGACACACCCTATGATAAATCGAGTGAACATCATCATGGGGTGTTAAAGGCCAAATTAGCCAAGCTTAAAGATGAATTAGAAGGTCCAATGAATAAAGGTGGTGGTGGTGGAGTTGGTTATGCTATCAAACATTCGGGTGATGCGTCGGTAGTATTGGTTGGTTTGCCAAGTGTAGGAAAATCAACTCTATTAAACAGAGTAACTAATGCTGAATCAAAAGTGGGAAATTATGATTTTACCACTTTAGGAGTAGTTCCAGGAATGATGGAGTATAAGGGAGTAAAAATTCAGATTTTGGATTTACCAGGAATAATCGAAGGAGCGGCAGGAAACAAAGGTTTTGGTCGAAAAGTCATTTCGGTGATTAGAGCGAGTGATTTGGTGGTCCTAATGACTGATATCCAACGAATTGATTGGTTAAATGTGGTTAGTCAAGAACTTTACAATGCTGGCATTAGATTGAATGTAAAACCACCAAAAATTTTGCTTCATAAAACACATAAAGGAGCAATTCAAGTGATTGATCCTTATTATTCTTTTACTAAAGAAACAGTGGTGGAAATTGCGGAAGAAATGGGGTTAGGGAATGCCATAATCCAATTTGGAGAAAAAATAGAGAATGTCGATAGATTAATTGATGGTTTAGTTAAAACTAGAAAATATATGCCGGCGGTAGAAATAATTACAAAAATGGATTTGGCGAAAAATAATCTTCCTAAATTACTTACTGATAAAAAAAATTTGATATTAATGAGTGCTGATAAAGGTGTGGGAATAGAAGAATTTAAAGAAAAAATTTGGCAAGGATTGGGATTAGTAAGGGTTTATTTAAAAAAAGATAGAGTTAGTGAGGCAGATAAAAAAGAGCCGTTGATTATAAAAAATACAGCCACGTTGGATGGAGTATTAAAAAGAATTTCTAATCAGATGCGTGATGATGTAGGTAAGGCTTATATTTGGGGTAAAGGAGCAAAATTTCCAGGACAAGAAGTGTCATTTAAGTTTCAAGTGTTTGATGAAATGGAAGTGTATTTTGGAAGATAAATTAATTTGATGTACCAATTACTACAATAGGTGTTTTATTACATAATAAATGTTCTTTATTCATTTGTCCGGTTTCTATCGTAAAATGATTTTCTTCTGTTTGGCCATTTTTATTTTTTCTGACAGTGACTTCGCCTCCATTTTCTTTACCCTTAATATCAACTAAACATATTTTTTCCCCTTTTTCATTTAAAAAAGAAATTCTGGCTGATTGTCCAGTTCCTATTTTAATATGATTTTCTTTAGTGAAATAAAATTCTACTGGTGGCATATTTTAATTATTTAAACGAATAATAATTAAAACCATGTTGGTAACTATTGGCTATAAACATGGAAATAGTTAACCAGATGATAACTTTTAGTTTTTGATTTGTAAACCAGGATGTTTAGACCAAATCTCTGATTTGTCGAGAGCGGAGTCTGAGGGTTTCTTTGGAAATTTTGGGATTAGTGTCGTGGATAATTTTAGCTTTAGTACTAGGACGGGAAGAATATTTAAAAGTGTGAATTTTGGAAAAGCCGATTTTTTGGCATAAAGTTAATGTTTCTTGAAAATCTTGGTCGGTTTCAGTGGGAAAGCCAACAATAATATCTGTTCCTAATTTTAAATTTTTAATTTTAAATTTTAAATTTTTAATTCGTTTTAAAATATCTTTTTTAGTGTAAGGACGGTTCATAAGTTTAAGGATTTTGTCAGAACCGGATTGGATAGGAATATGCAAAAAGTTTGAAAGTCGAAAGTTAAAAGTTGAAAGTAAGTTAATAAATTTATCGTTGATGCAATTTAGAGGAATGGAACCAAAACTAATTAATTTTATATTAGTTTGATCTAATAAGTTTTTAATTAGATCAGAAAAGTCATATTGATATTGATCAATATTAACTCCAGTGATAATAACTTCTTGATAACCATCGTCGACAGCTTTTTTAACAGTTTCAACTGCATCTTGAATACTTAAAGACCAAATTTTTGGCCTTTTAAAAGGGACGATACAATATGAACAAAATTGACTACAACCAGATTGAATTTTTAATAAAAATCGATTTGTATGGCTAAATTTATCTTTAATATCTGGTGAATATGAACACTTTAAATTTTTTAATAAATCTTCTTTTTGATTATTTTGATAGATAAAAACATGGGAAATATTTTTTATTTTTTCAAAATTAGCACAACCAGTGACGTATATTTTAGCATCAGGATATTTTTGATGAAGACTTTTGACTTTATTTAAAGATTCTTTTTCACCTTTTTTAGTAATGGAACAAGTGTTGATTAAGATAAGATCCAATCTCCCCTCCTCTTTGATAAAAGGGATAAAACCATTATTTATAAGGATTTGAGACCATTGATTGGTTTCGGCCATATTGACACGGCAGCCAAAATTAATAGCCAGAAAAGTTTTAGACATATAAATTTATTTTCGTGGATGTTTGGCCACAAAATCTTTGATGTAATCAAGAATAT
>CAZICU010000037.1:0-4163 GCA_964537905.1 uncultured Gammaproteobacteria bacterium | reverse complement strand
ATTGTAAATTAAAAAGTGGTGGAGCGATAAAAGACGTGACACCGACAATTTTGGATATTTTGGAAATCGAAAAACCGGCAGAAATGACTGGTGAAAGCCTTATAATTAAATGACCAATTTCTAATTTCTAATGACTAAATAAATTTGGTGGTATTTTTTTTGGTTTCGGGTATAATTCGGGTGTGGTAATAGAAGAGATTAAAGTTAAAAAGGCATTAAATAAGTTACATAGTGATTTTTTGCCATATAAATACGACTTAAATATTTATAGAGGGTGTAGCCATAGGTGTCAATATTGTTATGCGTTGTATTCTCATAAATATTTAGAAACAGCTAATTTTTTTGACAAAATTTATATTAAAACGAATATTGTAGAGGCTTTAGAAAAAGAATTATCATCAAAAAGATGGCGACAAGAGTGGATTAATTTGGGTGGAGTGACTGATAGTTATCAGGCGATTGAGCGGCAATACAAATTGATGCCAAAAATTTTGGAATTGATGATTAAATATAAAACCCCAATTACAATTTCAACCAAATCGGATTTAATTTTAAGAGATATAGATTTATTAGAAAAACTGGCGAAAGTAACGACAGTAAATGTGGCGGTAACGATAACTACTTGGGATGAAAAAATCCAACAAAAATTAGAACCAGGAGCAATTAGTTCGCAAAAAAGAATGGAGGTATTAAAACACTTAAAAGGTAAAGGAATAAATTTAGGATTACATTTAATGCCAATAGTTCCATATTTAAATAGCAATGAAGAAAATTTGGAAAATATTTTACGAGAGGCGGGGAAAATAAAAGTGGATTATGTAAGTGCAGGGTTATTAAATTTGAGATCAGAAACTAGAAAAAATTTTTTGAGATTTATTCAAGAAAATTTTCCCCAGTTAGCTGATAAATATTTTAGAGAATACAAAGGGGCTTATTGGGAAAAAGAAAAAAGAAGAGAAGTGTACTTTTTGGTACACAAATTAATGAAAAAATATGGATTAAATAATGATTATGAAAAATTTAGACCGAAAGAAATTATTAGAGAACAGTTAAGGTTAATTTAAATTAGAAAACCCCCTCTTGTCCCCCTTTAAACAAAGGGGGAAGATTGTTTTTACCCTACCCATGGCAGGGTGAGGGTTTTAATATTTTTAATATCAAACCCACCACCCTTCGGGTACCTCCCTTAAAAAGGGAGGCTGTAATTAATTGAAGCAAATTAAAGTTTCCATTTTTAAGGGAAATGTCCCGATTTATCGGGACAAAGGGTTTATATGAAAGAAAGGAATTATTTTCTACAAAGTGAGACAGGTGGGTTTAGTGTGGTGATGTTATAATTAATCCCAATGAATAAGGTAAATATATTAGCACCGGCGGGAAATTTCGAGTCGTTAATGGCAGCGGTAAGGGCCGGAACTGATGAAATTTATTTTGGAATTGGAAATTTAAATATGAGAGCGACAGGGGCTAATAATTTTTCCGTAAATGATTTAGAAAAAATCAGTAAAATTTGTAAAAAGGCGGGAATAAAAAGTTGGGTAACTTTGAACACAGTGATTTATGACGAAGAATTAAAAAAGATAAAAAGTATTTTGGCAGAAATCAAAAAAGCAGGAATTGATGGCATAATTGCCTCTGATTTGGCAGTAATAAAAAAGGCATTTGAAGAAAAAATTGAAGTTTGTGTTTCGACTCAGATGTCGGTATCAAACTTGGAAACAGTAAAATTTTTAAGTCAGTGGGTAGAGAGAATCGTGTTGGCTCGGGAATTAAATTTAAAACAAATTAAAAAAATAGTTGAAGGAATTAAAAAAGAAAAAATTAAAGGACCAAAGAAAAATTTAATGGAAATTGAAGTGTTTGGACATGGAGCGATGTGTGTGGGAATTTCGGGACGATGCCAAATGAGTTTGTATCATTATAATTTGTCGGCCAATAGAGGTAAATGTGTGCAGGTGTGTAGACGAAAATATGAAGTGAAAGATAAAGAAACCGGTAAGGAATTAATTTTGGACAATGATTTAATAATGAGTCGAAGTGATTTGTGTACAATTGGATTATTGGATAAATTGGTGGAAACAGGGATTAAGGCAATTAAAATTGAGGGTCGAGCTAGAAGTGCAGACTATGTGGAGACGGTGGTTAGGGTTTATAAAAAAGCACTGAGTTTAATTGAAGAAAAAAAATATAATAAAGTTGAAAAAGAAAAATTATTGGAAGAATTAAAAAGGGTTTTTAATAGAGGATTTAGTAGTGGGTTTTATATGGGGAGATCGACTGATGAATGGGCAAAAGGAGAAAATAATTTGGCAACTGAGAAGAAAATTCTTCTTGGAAAAATTGATCATTATTATCCAAAAATTAAAGTGGTAGAAATTAAATTGACAAATAACGAACGAGTACAAAATGGAGACAAATATATGATAATTGGGCCAAGCACTGGAGTTATTAGAGGTATGTTTTCTGATATAAAAATGGATAAAAACGTCTTAACTTTTAGGGTTGGAGAAAAAGTCAGAAAAAATGATAAATTATTTATTTGTCGCGAAATTAAAAATGAGCGACAATTTAATTAATTACTAAAATTATTTTCGAACAAAGAGAATGGCGTTAGGAATGTCGCGTCCAGGACCGTATTTATAACCACCAGACCATAAAGCAGTAGAACCACCACTATCAAGATTTAGGGCATTGTCTATTTTCATTTCGACTAAAACTTTAGCCGCCCCAACAACCGAAACTCCTCGAATGACACCAATATAAACAGTGGAACCTTTATTAGCAATAAAACCTCGATTTCCCGTCGAAGATAGTTTAGTATCACTACTCTCTCCAGTAGCCAAACTACCATTTAAAACCAAGAGAGGATAATTGGCCAAAACTGAATCGACACCCGTGTCCCTGCCCCATTGAAGAGACTGCGTCACAAAACGAGCCGAATTTCCAGAAAAAATTACAGCTGGAACAGTACTATAAACATTATTGTCAGAATTAAAATACTTTTTATTTTTATTCATCAAAAGAGTGTCAAAAGAATTTTTTTTTGAAGCGCAGGAAGGATAAGAAGCTGGACAAAAGTAAGAACCATTGATACCAGCAAAAGCATTATTACGAGAAATATAGGTGGATAAAGGTAAAACTGGACAGTTATCAGCACAATCACCATCAGAGGCGGTGTCAACAATTATTCGAGTAGAATTAAGGTCGACAGCAACAATATCAACAATAAAAAAACTATCGCCAACTTTTACTTTTTGCCGAGAAAAACCATTTCCTGGAGGAGTGTTGTTTTCAACAACATTATCAGGATTAATCGATCCAATAGTAGCTAAACTTTTTTGACGTTCTTGGTTTATTTTGGCAGAAAGAGTGGCAATTTTTAAAAGAGATTGATCATATTTAAATTGACTTAAATCAGAAAGGACTCCGCTAAAAAGCGGTTCAATAGTACTAATCCTTACCTTTGAATCTTGAAGATCGACAATGTCTTCGTAAACCTGGACTGCTTTTGAAAAACCAGCTTTTATATTTTTTATTTCTTTTTGTAACTGATTATTTCTAAGGAATTGATCATCCGTTTTAAGTAAATTAACTTCGGCAGTGGCAGAAGCCAGAGAACTGTCTAAATTATTTTTTAAATCTAGAAGAGTTTGGTAATTAATTTCGGTTTGGTTGAGAAATGTTTGACTTTGACGCCATTTATAAACAAAAAAAGTAGAAATAAAAAGCAATATAATATTACTAGTAATGAAAATCCAATAAAATTTACTAAATTTGGGATTAATTATTTTTATTAATTAAGTATACAAAGTAGTTAAATTTTAGCAATCGATTTAATATTTTTAAAATATATTTAAAATTAAGAAAATGGTAATAAAAAAAGAAGTTAAAGTTAACGATTTAATGCAGAAGAATTATGTCTATTGGAGAACTGAGCCAGTGGGTAAGAATTTTGATAAAAGATTTAAACCAGAATTAAGCCCAAAAGAAATGTTGGAATTGGGAGTGTTTGGAGGTAAATATATGACTGACTGCAAAAAAGAATTTCCGACTGATTGGTTTAAAAAAGCTAAATTAAATCATAAATTTCATGATCCAAAAATAAATTTTTTTGGCATAAATGCGAGTCAACCATTGAGAGAATGGATTAAAAAAGGTTGGAT
>CAZICU010000036.1:0-4400 GCA_964537905.1 uncultured Gammaproteobacteria bacterium | reverse complement strand
AAATCGATTTTTTGTTGACGAGATAATTTTTTAATTCGGGATTCTTCTTTGGAAGCCTGGGAACGATTGGTAAATTCTTTGGAATAAACTAATTTTACCGGTCGTCTAATTTTAGTGTATTTAGCACCTGATTTGGAATTATTGTGTTCTTTAATTCTTCTGTCTAAATCGGTGGTAATACCGGTATAAAGAGAATCATCGGCACACTGAAGAATGTAAAGAAAATACATGTTATTTAATTGGGCTTAAAACAAAAACATGAATAAAAACTAATTGATTTTTATATTTAATGGTTTCTTTTCCGACAGTAACAGAAATTTGGTCATCTTTGTCTAAAATTTTATATTCATATTGCCAATCATTTTCTGTATTCACAGGACAATCATTAAATAAACGGGTTTTTTCACCCAATTGTTGAATTTTTGAAACTAAATTGGCAAGAACTTCTTGATGAGTAATCCCTAATTTTTTTAAGATTTCTTCGTCGGCAACTCCTCCGGCATAAACACGAGTGAAAGAATCTTTGCCAACTTTAACAATTTCTTGACCACCGGCATTGGTCCATTCGTCGTGATAAATTAAATCTTCACTTTCAAAATGACTGGATTTTAAATCAAAACCACCGCGATTTATTTTATTAAAATCGGTTTTGCCGCCATAACCATTAATTAAACCAGTGGTTAGAGCTTGAGAAATTTTTGATTGATTCATATTTTTTTAAATTATAAAATTTATCTTTCTCCCAATTAACAGGATTATTGATTATATAATTTTTAATGGTTGATAATTCTTTTTCATCTTTAACGATTTGATCATGGAAACGGGACTGCCAAGAAAACCAAAGATTTTCTTTTTTGATTCTCTTAGTACAAATTGATTTAAATTGACAAATTATTGAACTAATTGAATTTGAATGTCAATTTTTAATTGCAATTTCTGGATTATGAAGATTTGGTTTTAAATTATTTATTGAGATATTTTTTATTTTAGTAGAGACGTCCCGGCGGGGCGTCTCTACATTGCTATCAATTCGATATTTGATTTCCATCAAGATATGAATATGATTGGGCATAATAATCCATTCATATAGTTTAATGTTTTTTCTTATTTCAAATGTTTTTAATAATTCAGATTTAGTCATTTCACCACGTTTTGAATAAATCATTTTATTATCAATAATTTTTCCAAAGAAATTATTATGATTAAGAGTACAAATGGTGATGAAATAATATCCAGGGGTGGAATAATCCCAATTGATTAGACGAGAGGATTTTAATTTAAATTTGTCAGCAAATTTGGTGGGGTTATCGACCATTACCATAAATAATTATGGCAAGAAAAATTACAAAGTGTGATAAGAATGTTTAATTAATTTGTAGAGATATTTATTTAATATCATAGAGACGTCCCGGCGGGGCGTCTCTACGCAAATAAATAAAATTATTTTTTCTTTTCAACAAAATATTTTTTATCTTTGATTTTATCTGGCAATAAAGACTCTTTGGAATACATGTCATAGCCTTTACCGTAACCGATATCATCCATAAGTTTGGTTGAAGCATTGCGTAAATTCATGGGTATTGGCAAATTACCTAAATTTTCGACATCACGACTGGCAAGTTTAAAAGCTTCATAAGATTGACGACTTTTGGGAGATTTGGCTAAATAGGTAACACCATGAGCTAAATTAATAGAACATTCAGGATAACCAACTTGAGTAACCGCCTGAAAAACTTGATTAGCCAACATTAAAGCACTGGAATTAGCAATCCCAATATCTTCACTAGCAAAAATTACCATACGACGAGCAATAAATTTGGGATCTTCACCAGCATTAATCATGCGAGCAAGATAGTAGAGAGAAGCATCAACATTTGAAGCTCTCATACTCTTAATTAATGAGCTAATGGTGTTGTAATGCTCTTCGCCTTTTTTATCAAAACGAAGAAATTTATTTTGAAGAGTGTTGATTAAATCTTCTTTGTTTAATTTGCCGTAAAGAGTAAAAGCATTGTCAATCATGGTTAAACATTGGCGAGCGTCACCATTAGCCATCTTGATTAGCCAATCGCGGGCGTCTTTATTGATTGAAACCCCCTTTTTCTTTCCCCCTTGAGGAAGGGGGGACTTTTTTAGAAGTTGAACTGCCCTATCAATGACCTCACCAATTTCGTCGTCAGATAATTCTTCTAAAATAAACACACGGCAACGAGAAAGAAGTGGAGAAATAATCTCAAAGCTGGGATTTTCGGTTGTCGCCCCAATCAAAGTAAGAACACCAGATTCGACGTAAGGAAGTAAAAAATCTTGTTGAGCTTTGTTAAAACGATGAATTTCGTCGAGAAATAAAATTTTTTTATAAAGAGTAGGGTTATTGTTGGTGACAATTTTACGAATATCATCTTTACCCGCTGAGACAGCAGATAATTCAAAAATTTCGGCTTGGGCTTCTTTGGCTAATATTCGGGCTAGAGTGGTTTTACCCACACCAGGAGGTCCCCAAAAAATCATGGAAAAAATTTGATGATTTTCGATAGCCAAACGAAGAGGTTTTCCTTGACCAACCAAGTGTTTTTGACCAATAAATTCATCAAGGTTTTTGGGACGGAGAATTGAGGCTAAAGGTTGAGAAAGCATTATTAGTTAAGTAGTTAATTAGTAAGTAGTAAATAGTAAAACCAAAATTTTAATACTTTGGGTAATGTTCGGGTAATAGACCAGTATAAACTAAACAAGATTAATGGTCAATTTGAAAACAAAAGCTATTTTTTATTGCTTTTTATGTTTTATATATCGGATTATCAATACTGCTGGGATAATCACGGGAATAAAGACAACTAGATAGATTATTAGTGAGCCCAACAATCTAAAGATTCCAACTAATGATCTAACAGCATTTTTGAAAATTACAGTCGGTCGCCACTCATTGGTGGGAGCGTAAGGAAGTGCTAATTCGTCAGTAGATAAATAAATTACAACTTTGCTTAATTTGGCCGATTGTTCATAATATTTTTGTTGACCTTTAAGGGAATCAATTTGACTTTGTAAACTGATTAATTGTTGTTGAACAGCCAACAGATCGGTTACTTTTTCAGCTTTTTGTAAAATCTCCTCATATTTAATTTTGGTTTTTGCTAAAACTTCAAGTCTGGCTTCTAAATCTACATACTGATCGGTTACGTCAGTACCGACAACTGATTCGGAAACTACTTTGACGGCCATGTTTTTAAAGGAAGTTAAGGCTTCTTTTCTTTTACTTTCTGGAATTCGAACCGAAATACTGCCGCTAGCAGCACCCTCTGGTTTGGATAAATTAGAATTAATTAAAAAGCCTCCAAAACTTTTTGCAGATTCTTCAATTTCAGTGATGGTTTTACTAACATCTTTTACTTGAAGTGACAGACTGGTATCTTGAATAATTAATCTGTCGGCACTTTCTGAAGGGGCGACTGAATTTGTAGAATAACTTGATTTAGATCCAATTGAAGCAAAATTAACATTATTAGTGGAAGAAAGAGAGGTAAAACTAGGGGTGGGGATAGATAATGAATCTGACAACCCAATAGAAAACGACGAAAGAAGATTTTTTCCAAAAAGTAAGACCAATATAATGGCTAACCAAATCCAGTTCTTTTTTATAAATTGAATCATAGATTATGATAACATTTTTAAAAAATTAGAGATGTTTGATGGTCAATCGAGGAATTAAAACATCTGATTTGAAAGATAAAATAAAATCAATTACTTTGACCACTTCGAAAGGATCAATAGAGGAGGAAATATCAGCTTGGGTACCATGAGTAAAATTAGTCTTCATAGCTCCAGGATGAATATCAATAACTTTTATTTTTGAACCAGAAAGTTCTAATTGAAGAGATTCAGAAAATCCGGTTAAAGCCCATTTGGAAGAATGATAAACAGAATTTCCAGCTTTGGGATGAAGACCGGCAGTAGAATTAATGTTGATAATGGTACCTTTTTTTTGTTTTTTAAAAATTGGAATTAAAATATTAGCGGCAAAAATTGGACCTAAACAATTAACCTCAAAAACTTGACGAATTCGATGGGGATCATTTTTTTCGATTGGACCATCAATAAAAACTCCAGCACTATTGATGAAATAATCTATTTGGGAATATTTTTTGATAACATTTTTGATAGCGGAAGAAAGACTCTTAAAATTAGAAACGTCACAAACTTGGAAATCAGAATCAAATTTTTGAGCCACAGTTTTTAAAATTTTTTGATCAATATCGAAAATAATTACTTGATATTTTCCAGATAAAAAAGCAACTAACTCACGACCTAGGCCATTAGCTCCACCAGTAATACAAACAATTTGTTTCATTAATTAATTTTAAATTAAAAAAATAAAAAAATAAGATATAATTTATATATGA
>CAZICU010000035.1:3426-4632 GCA_964537905.1 uncultured Gammaproteobacteria bacterium | reverse complement strand
TGAACTAAATTACCATTCGGCACTATTAACCAATAAACCAATACTCCCAACAACCATAAAATTAATGGAATTATCCTTTTATCCCTTTTTATTATTCCTATTACTAATCCAATTCCTGCCATCAAACTAACAATTTTCCCCATAGTTTCACCTATCACATTTTTCCAAATCAAATTTTTTAACAATCCCAAATCAAATATTTTTTCTCTACCAGCCAACACCCAATTTTCCCAACTTGTATCCACCCCTAATCTTTTGGTCCACCACCACCAAAAACCATAAATACCCCCAGATAAAATTAATAATATTAAATAATCTTTAAATTTACTTTTTTTTAAAAATAAAAAATATCCTAAAACCGGCAAACAAATCAATCCAAATGGTCGACTGGCTACACTTATTCCTAAAAACAATCCACTTAAAATTAAATTATTTTTTTTACCATTTTCTTTATACTTCCACCCAAAAAATAATGAAATCAAAATAAAACTAACTGCCATTGCATCGGGATGAATAGCATGTCCAACAAAAAATATACTTCCCGGAGCTAATGTAAAAGCTATTACTCCAAACAAAGCCACTTTTTTGTTCCACCATTTTTTTACAAATCCAAACAAAGCCAAAGAACCCAAACCATACAAAATTAAATTAATTAATCTCGCCACCCAAGGAAAAACTCCAAAAATTTTATATCCCAAAGCAATTAATCCTTCATAAAATGGCATTTCCAAGAAAAAATAACCCTCAGTATTTGAAACTGGTCTCATCAAACATGCTTTTGGTTTAAAAAAACTAGCTTTACCACTATAAATAAAATAAGCCACACACTCAGTATCTGTTTGTCTCATCGGATGAGCATCTATTGGTATCACCAAAAAATTTTTAAACCTTAAAATCAACCCAAAAATTATTATTATCAATAATAACCAATTTTGTCTTAAAATTTTTTTCAACATAAACCAATGATACCTTAAAAAGGTATCATTGAACCGTGTTATACTCAATTCAATCATGAAAAATCTCATCTGTACTGTAATTAATTCAACTAAATAGCCCAAACAGGGCATTTTAATTTCGTCCTCTTTGGGCATTTTTTACTCCTTTTTCCTGCTAAAATAGTGTAGTTCACTTTACGAACTTTCTACTTTATAACTTTATAACTTTATAACTTTATAACTTTATAACTTTATAACTTTATAACTTTAT
>CAZICU010000035.1:0-3326 GCA_964537905.1 uncultured Gammaproteobacteria bacterium | reverse complement strand
CTTTATAACTTTATAACTTTATAACTTTATAACTTTATAACTTTATAACTTTATACTAAAATATGTCCGATAATAATCAATCAGATCTTCATCACCTTCGTCATTCAGCCGAACATATCCTTACTTTGGCTATGATTCGCCTTTTCCCAAACCAATTTTTACCCGCTATGGGTCCAGCCACCGACGATGGTTTTTATTTTGATTTCGATCCGGTAGGGGATTTTAAAATTAATGAAGAAGATTTTCCTAAAATTGAAGCCGAAATGACTAAAATAGTCAAAGAAAATATACCTATAATCAAACAAGAAATATCTCTAGACCAAGCCAAAAAAATCTTTGCCAATAATCCTTACAAAATGGAATGGCTAAAAAATATTACTAATCGTGACGAAATCATTACCACTTACACTATCGGCGAATTTGTTGATCTTTGTGCTGGTCCTCATGTCCGCTATACCAATAAAGTCAAAGCTTTCAAGCTTCTATCCATTGCTGGTGCTTATTGGCACGGCGATGAAAAAAACAAAATGCTTACTCGTATTTATGGCACCGCCTATGAATCAAAAGCTGATTTAGAAAAATATCTTTATCTTCTTGAAGAAGCCAAAAAACGAGATCACAAAAAATTAGGCCAACAATTAGGTCTATTTATGATTAGTGAATACGGTCCTGGTTTTCCTTTTTTCTTATCAAAAGGGATGGTAATTCGAAATGAATTAGAAAATTTTTGGTACCAAGAACATATCAAAGAAGGTTATGAATTTATCAAAACTCCGATCATGCTTTCTCAAGAACTTTGGCAAGTTTCAGGTCATTGGGAAAATTATCGAGAAAATATGTATACCTCCCAAGTTGATGATAAGCTTTTTGCTATCAAACCTATGAATTGTCCTGGAGGTATGTTAGTTTACAAAAACTCGCTTCATTCTTATCGAGATTTACCTATCAGGTGTGGAGAATTGGGTCAAGTTCATCGTCACGAAGCCAGTGGTACTTTAAATGGTTTATTTAGAGTCAGAACTTTTACCCAAGATGATGCCCATATTTATATGAGACAAGACCAAATCGAAGAAGAAATAGTTCGACTCATCGCTTTTGTCGATAGAATTTATCAAATTTTTGGTTTAACTTACGAAATTGAATTATCTACCAGACCAGAAAAAAAATACATCGGTACTATCGAATCATGGAACAAAAGTGAAAAAGCATTAGCAAACGCTTGTCATAAAGCTGGCAAAGAATGCAAAATTAATCCAGGTGACGGTGCTTTTTATGGACCAAAACTCGATTTTCATATCAAAGATTCTTTAGGTCGTGTTTGGCAATGTGGCACTATCCAACTAGATGCTAATTTACCCGAAAGATTCGATTTAAATTATACCGATTCTGACGGATCAAAAAAAAGACCAATTATGTTACACCGAGTTATTTTTGGCTCAGTTGAACGATTTATTGGCATTTTAATCGAACACTTTGCTGGCGCTTTTCCCTTATGGTTAGCTCCAGTTCAAGTCAAAATTATCCCTATCACTGATAAACAAACCGATTATGCTCAAAAAATCAAACAAAATCTTCAACAAAAAGATATCCGAGTTGAAGTCGATGATAAAGCTGAAACCATGCAAAATAAAATCCGTAATGCGGCTGGTGAAAAAATTCCTTATATGATAATAGTTGGCGGTAGGGAAGAGGAAAATAATACTATTTCTGTTCGTCAACGTGACGGTCAAGATCTAGGTAATATGTCACTTAATGATTTTATTGATCAAATCAAAGATCAGATTACAAAAAAAGCCTTAAATTTGATAAAATAAAGACTAATTATAATTTAATTTTCACTTGAGTAGTTTTAAAAATAAAAATTCTAACCAAAAGTTTTACAAAATTAATCAATATATTACTGCCTCTCAAATTCGTCTTTTAGATGATCAAGGTAAACAAATTGGTGTTATGTCAATCTCTGAAGCTCGAGCTATGTCTCAAGATGTTGGTTTAGATTTAATTGAAATCAACAGTAATGCTGTTCCTCCAGTGGTAAAACTTATTAGTTTTTCTAAATTTAAATATCAAGAAGCCAAAAAACTTCAATCAGAAAAACGTGGCATCAAAGGAGGAGAACTTAAAGAAATACAAATGAGCCCAAATATAGGACAAAATGATTATCAAATTCGAGTTGATAGATCTAAAAAATTTTTAGCTACTGGAAATAAAATCAAATTAAGTATAAAATTCCAAGGTCGTCAAATGAATCATCAACAATTTGGTCACGATTTAGTTACCAAATTCAAATCAGACCTTCAAGATATAGCTACCGCCGAAGGCGAAGCTAAATTAATAGGTAAAAGATTAATGATTACATTTACCCCTTCAAAAAAGAAGGTCACTAACAATGAAAAAACAAAGTAATAAACGCAAAATAAAAAAATCGGTTTCCAATCGGTTTGAAGTTACCAAAACTGGTAAAGTTTTACGAATGTCATCTTTTAATCGACATTTACGCCGTAAAAAAAGCAAAAAACAACTTCGCCGTCTCAAGGGTAAACAACCTGTTAGTAGAGCTTTATCCATCAAAATTAAAAAACTTCTTGGTCAATTATAATTATAAATTAACATAATAACCAATAACCAAATAACAAGAAACAAACATTATTGTTTGGAATACTTGAAATTTGTATTTTGGAATTTTTAAACATATGAGAGTTAAAACCGGAACAGTTCGACGAGCTGCACATAAAAAAGTCTTAAAAGCCGCCAAAGGTTTTTGGATGACCCGCCACAAAAGATATAAAGTTGCCCATGAAGCCGTTATGCACGCCGGCAAGTATGCTTTTGCTGGTCGTCGTCTTAAAAAACGTGATTTACGTCAACTTTGGATAGTTCGTATCAATGCCGCTCTTAAACCTTTTGATCTTCGTTATTCAGTTTTTATTAAAATGCTTAAAAATCGAAATATCACTATTGATCGTAAAATTCTTGCTGATTTAGCTTTCAATAATCCTTCAGCATTTAAAGCCGTAGTTGAATCGGCTAAAAACTAAAATTTAAGCCTTTTCAACTAAAACCCCTGAGACTATCGAAGGGGTTTTTTTGATAAAATAAACCAGATATGGATCAAACATTAGAAAAAATAAAATTAGAATACATCTCCCAAATTAATTCCGTCAAAAATTCTCTTGATTTAGAAAAAATTAGAATTGAAATTTTTGGACGCAATGGCCAAATAAACCAACTTTTTTCTGAAATAAAAAACATTTCTCCAGAAAATCGTCGTCAATTTGGTGCCGATCTTAATCAACTCAAAACCGAACTCGAAGAAAAATTAAAAG
>CAZICU010000034.1:0-4707 GCA_964537905.1 uncultured Gammaproteobacteria bacterium | reverse complement strand
AGAGTAATCCTGTTGAGGCAAAAAAAATTGCGGAAATGATAATTAAAAATACATACAGAACATTAATGACTCGTGGAATGAAAGGTTGTTATATTTATTGTGAAGATAAAGAAACAAGAGATTATTTTGTAGAAAATCTTAGAACACATTCTGAAAATAAAAATCCATACTGTGATGTTGACTCTGGGATTTCATTAAATATTGATGATTAAAAATGGAAAATAAGAGTGATGGTCATAGAAAAAGATTAAGGGAAAGATTTTTGCAATCAGGGTTAGATGGCTTTTTAGATTACGAAGTTATTGAATTACTTTTAACTTTAGGAACACCAAGAAGGGATTGCAAACAGTCGGCTAAAGAAGCAATAAATAAATTTAAAAATTTAGTTTCTGTTTTAGATGCAAAAACTGAAGATTTACAAAATATTAAAGGGATTGGACCTTCTAATGTTTTTGGGGTCAAACTTTTTCAAGCAGTTTCCGAAAGATACTCAAAAGATAAAATCGAATCTAAAGTTTTATTAAATTCACCGGAAAAGATTTTTGAATACTTAAAAGAAAAAATAGGAAAAGAAAAAAAAGAATATTTTGTAACTTTATATTTCGATACAAAAAATAATTTAATAGTAGATGAAATCTCTGTGGGAATTTTAAACGCTAGTTTAATTCACCCAAGAGAAGTTTTTAACAAAGCAATTCTTAATAACGCTTCACATATAGTTATTGCCCACAATCACCCATCGGGTGACCCAACTCCGTCTCAAGATGATATTAAAACAACTCAAAGGTTAATTGAGGCTGGAAAAATTATCGGAATTTCTATTGTTGATCATATTATTGTATCTATTAACTCTTATTACAGTTTTAAAGAAAAAAATTTAATTTAAATATTTAATCAATCAGATACGTGGTTTTGTATAATATTTTTACATCTCTATTGACAAGATTATTTACATTGTTTAAACTAAGGTATGTTTGAAGCATTTATAAAAAAATTAAGATTAAAAAATAGCTTTAATCAATCGTTGGTGGCGGGACATATTGGAATTTCTAGACCGACATATCTGCAAATCGAAAAAGGTGAGCGAGATTTGACTATTACTGAGGCAAAAAAAATGGCTGATCTTTATGGATTGTCTTTGGATTCATTTTTAAATCAACAGGAAATTAAAATTGAATCTAGTGGTAAAAAAGAAATTAAAAAAGATAAAAATGAAATAAGAATTGACGTACCTCAAAACAATTTAGAAAAATTTAAGCAAGTTTTACTTTATATTTTAACTAAGGTTGGCTCTAAACCAAATATTGGGGAAACTGCTATCTATAAACTACTTTATTTTATCGATTTTGATTATTACGAAAAATATGAAGAGCAATTAATTGGGGCGAAATATATTCGAAACAATTATGGACCAACTCCGGTTCATTTTAAAAAAGTGGTTGAAGAGATGATTGAAAATAATCAATTAGAAGAGGTTTGTAGTAAATTTTTTGAATATCCTCAAAGAAAATATTTACCAAAAGTATCGCCTGATTTATCGAAATTAAATGGCCAAGAAATTGCTCATATTGATGATGTATTAAATCGTTTATCTGACAAAACAGCAAAAGAATTATCAAATTATTCACATACAGATAACCCTTGGATGGTAAAAAAACAAGGCGAAGTGTTAGATTATGAATCGGTTTTTTACCGGGATATAAATCATTCGGTTCGAGATAATAGCCATGATCAGTTATGAGAAATTAACCACTTTTGATAAAGAATTTAAACGGCTATTTAAAAAATACCGCTCATTAGAAAAAGATTTGGAGGTTTTAAAAGACGCTTTGGAATTATTTCCTACTGGCCAAAGTAATAATTCGGAAATTGTTTTTAGTGGTGAAAAAATAAAAATTGTTAAAACACGGTTGTTTTGTAGATATTTAAAAGGATCAACTCTAAGACTTACTTATGCTTATCACGAGGATGAGAATAAAATTTGTTTTATAGAAATATATTTTAAAGGTGATAAAGAAAATGAAGACCGAGAAAGAATAAAAGAATACTTAAAAGAAATGGAAGTAAAATAGAGTATGAGTAACTACTATAAACCTAATCGCCAGCTTGGACTTTACGAAACAAAAACTGAAAAACCGTTTAAGATAAGCAGGTCGAAGATTGATTTGTTTATAAAATGTCCAAGGTGTTTTTATTTGGATCGAGTACTGGGAATTGCCCAGCCACCGGGATTTCCCTTCTCATTAAATTCGGCAGTCGATAAATTACTTAAAAAAGAATTTGATATCCACCGAATACAACACACGACTCACCCATTGATGAAAGCTTATGGAGTCGAGGCAGTACCGTTTGAACACTCAAAAATGGATGAATGGCGAGAAAATTTTAAAGGAATTACTTATTTGGATCCAGAAACTAATTTGTTAATTACGGGAGCAGTGGATGATGTTTGGATTAATTCAAAAAATGAATTGATAATTGTGGATTATAAATCGACATCAAAAGAAAGTGAAGTAAATTTGGATGCTGAGTGGCAAGATGGATACAAAAGACAAATGGAAATATATCAATGGTTGTTTAGAAAAAATGGTTTTAAAGTGTCGGAGACGGGTTATTTTGTTTATTGTAATGGCAAAACTGATAAAGTGGCTTTTGATGGAAAATTGGAATTTGATATTAAGCTAATCCCCTATAAAGGCACAACTGAATGGATCGAGCCAACGATAAAAAAAATTTATGAATGTTTAAATAGTAAAGAAATTCCAAAAGCAAACCCGGATTGTGATTTTTGTAATTATGTGAAGGCAGTGGAGAAAATTAAATAAATTTAATTAATTGACTTTGGGTTTTATTCGGGTATATTTAAATTATGGATAAAATATTAAATAAAAAAACGGTGGCGATTTTTGGAAACAATCAAATTCGTCGTCACTGGAACGCTGATAAAGAACTTTGGTATTTTGCAATTGTTGATGTAATTGGTGTTTTGACTAATAGTGATAATCCACAGGTTTATTGGAGGGTTTTAAAGAAAAGATTGATTGATGAAGGATCGAATGAAACTGTTACAAAATGTAACGGTTTAAAAATGGTGGCAAAAGACGGAAAAATGAGACTAACTGATGTGGCTGATACGGAAACTTTGTTACGATTAATTCAGTCAATCCCCTCGCCAAATGCTGAACCGTTTAAATTGTGGTTGGCCAGAGTGGGTTATGAAAGATTAGAAGAAACCACTGATCCAGAATTAGCCATAAACCGAGCGTTAAAAACATATTTACAAAAAGGTTATAGTCAAGAATGAGTAAATTTGAGATTAAAAAGTATTGAAATACGAAAAGATTTAACTGACGAATGGGAAACACGAGGGGTAAAAGAAGAAATTGAATTTGCTATTTTGACTAATGAAATTACTAAAGCGTGGACGGGAATGACGGCTAAAGAATATAAAGGTTTAAACAATCTTAAAAAAGAAAATTTGCGAGATAATACCTGCCCGCAGATGCTAAAGCATCAGCTTTTGCAGGCGGGTGACCAATATGGAATTGGTGTTAAATATGTTAGCGGAAACGGCCACAACAGAAATTTCTAAAACCAAAAAACCAGATACTTTTGGAAAAAATAAAGTAGTAGCCAAAGAAGGCGGAAGTGTGGCTGGCAATGCCCGTAAAGAAATTGAGAGTAAAACTGGGAAGAAAGTAATAACTGACAAAAACGCCAGAGAATTAAAAAGGTTAAAATAAAGTTATGAATAAAATATCAATTCGTTTTTTTGATGATAAAGAAGTCCGAGCTGTTTGGGATGAAGAAAAAAATAAATGGTGTTTTTCGGTGGTAGATGTGGTTCAGGCTTTGGTACAAACTGATCGTCCGAGAAAATATTGGAATGATTTAAAAACTAAATTAAAAAATGAAGGAAATGAAGTGTCCGAAAAAATCGGACGGTTGAAATTAATGTCATCTGATGGAAAAATGCGTGAAACTGATATATTAGACAGTGATGGAATTATTGCTTTGGCGAAAAATTTTCCAAATAATCGAGCAACAAAATTTTTAGATTGGTTTTTGTATAGCGAAAATACTATTGATGGGCAAAGCAAAAAAAAGGCTTATGCTTTGTTTGAAAGTAATTTAATAGACAAGATAGAAGTTGGCACGATCAAAGGTTTACAACAGATTCACGCTTATTTGTTTGGTGGACTTTATAATTTTGCTGGACAAATAAGGCAAAAAAATATTGCAAAAGGCGGATTTCAATTTGCTATGGTTCAATTTTTAGACAATACTCTAAAACAAATTGAGCAAATGCCTCAAGATTCTTTTGATCAAATTATTAATAAATATGTGGACCTGAATGTGGCTCATCCGTTTATGGAAGGAAATGGAAGAAGTATGAGAATATGGTTAGATTTGATTTTAAAAAAACGACTTAAAAAATGTGTGGATTGGAGCAAAATAGACAAAAATGATTATTTAAATGCCATGAAACAAAGCCCAAAAGATAGTAGTGAAATAAAAAAACTAATTAAAAAATCATTGACTGATAAAATTGACAGTCGGGAGATGTTTATGAAAGGGATAGATTATTCATATTATTATGAAGAAGAAAATGCCATAATTTAAAAAATGGTTAAAGAAAAAAATATTGCTACCGGGAAGTAGATTTTTATGATGAGGCTTATATGGGATTTTTATTTGTAAAAAATA
>CAZICU010000033.1:0-4749 GCA_964537905.1 uncultured Gammaproteobacteria bacterium | reverse complement strand
GCTCCCCCACAAGGATTCGAACCTCGAACCTACCGCTTACAAGTGACCCTGAAATTTCAATCAGGCTTGGACTATATCATATCCCGATAAATCGGGACTCGGGTGCTTAAAGGTGTACTCACCTAGTCTCTGAACCTTTCCCGACATAAAGTCGGGACTCGGCTGCGGGTTGCCATAATTACAATTAAGTAACCTTAGGTTTCACGCAATTCTCCCAATTTTTCAAACTCGATTACTCGAGAAAGCTGCTATTTAGTTAACAGGCGGGCGCTCTACCATTGAGCTATAGGGGAAAGTTGATTAATTAATAATTAAAAATTAATAATTACTAATTAAAATTTAAATGTACAGGTAAGACTGAGTTTGATTATAACATCGAATCTATGAAGATAAAACACCTTTTATCCAACCTAAAATAAGACGTAACTTGGCTGAATTATAAAAACGAATTTTTATGATTCCAAATCGGTGAATGTTTTTTCTTATTTTTGGGCTATCTATTTTATTTTTAGCAAAATAAGTTTTCCCAAATTGTGATGATTTTATTCCCAAAAATTTACACCAAAAAGATATTGCTTCTGATTCATCTAAATTGTCGTGTAACCATAAACTGAATTTAAGTTCGACTAGCTCAATTTGACAAAAATCATGAAGCCAATTAACCATAAATTTAATAGTTTCCGGATTAGCATTAGTAAACTCAACAGCATTGTTTGTTTTTGACCCTTCTCCTTGATATAGGGCAATACCAGTAACAAATCTGTCTCGGCGAGATAAATTACCAACATCTTTTATACCTTTTTTTAATAGTTGAGATTCTTGGGAAAGGCGTTTATTTCTGTTTGACTGGGATCCTAATATAGTAGCTTTAGTTAAACCGTTCTTTTTGTTGTTTAATAATCTTTGAGTTTGGATTTCGTTAAGCTTAATATTTCGGCAATAATTACTAATGGTACTTTTTGATGTTTTAGTAAGTTTTTCGATTTCGCGATAAGAGTGTCCTTCTTGCCGAAGTTTTTGAATTAAATTTCTTTTCTCTAAATTACCATAGTAACCCATTGGTTTAATTATAGTTTTTTGTACCACGGTTATCAAGGCTAAGCTTATTTTATATAAATTACTCTTATAGTATAATAACTACCATGAAATTAATTCTAGTGAGACATGGTGAAACCGATGCTAATAAAAATGGGATTATTCAAGGCGTTGATGACAACAAACTAAATAGTACAGGAATCGAGCAAGCAAAAGAAGTTGGAAAAGAACTTAAGAAAAAATACAAGATTGATATGGTCTTTTGTTCACCTTTGGGTAGATGTGTAGAGACATTAAATAATATTTTGGAAGAATACCCAATTGAAGGGGAAATTTTTATGTCAAAATTAATTGAAGAAAGAGATTTTGGCGAATATACTGGAAGGGAAGATGTTTTAGTTGATTGGGAAGAAATAGACAAAGATAATAAAATAAATAAAGAAATGGGAGTGGAAAATTTGTTGGATTTGAAAAAAAGAACTGATTTGTTTTTGGAAGACTTGAAATTAGAAGATGAGAATAAAACAATTTTGGTAATCAGCCATCATGGACCAATAAGAATGATGATAAGTAAATTGACCGGGAAAAATCCGGATGATATTAAGGTTGAAAACGGAAAAATATTGGAATTTGAGATTGATACTGAATGAGATTGCTTCACTTCTTTCGCAATGACGTAAGAAGAGAGATTGCTTCTCCGCCAACTGGCGGATCGCAATGACGTGGAGAAAAATCGCAATGACGAAATATTTTACTCTAAATAGTCTTGGAGTTTCTTACGGCGAGAGGGGTGGCGAAGTTTACGGAGAGCTTTGGCTTCGATTTGGCGAATACGCTCACGAGTGACATTAAAAATCTTACCAACTTCTTCGAGGGTTTTTGGAGTTTCCCCCATAAGACCAAAACGAAGAGACAAAACTTTGGTTTCACGTTCGTCAAGAGAGGATAAAACTTCTTCAATAGATTCACGAAGTAATTCTTTGCTGGTTTCTTCGTAAGGAGACATTTGAGTGGTGTCTTCGATAAAATCTCCTAAAAATGAGTCTTCATCATCGCCAACTGGAGTAGAAAGTGAGGTAGTATCCTGAGAAATACGATAAATTTCTTCGACTTTATCAATAGAGATACCGACCTCTTCGGCAATTTGTTCAACAGTTGGTTCTTTACCGAATCTTTGGGTTAAAGCTCTAGTGGCCTTGTAAACTTTATTGATAGTTTCGACCATATGAACTGGGATACGAATGGTTTTGGCCTGATCAGCAATTGCCCGAGTAATAGCTTGACGAATCCACCAAGTAGCATAAGTAGAAAATTTAAAACCACGATGCCAATCAAATTTTTCAACAGCGCGCATTAAACCTTGATTTCCTTCTTGAACTAAATCCAAAAAAGTTAAACCACGACCGATATATTTTTTGGCAATAGAAACGACTAAACGTAAATTAGCATTAATAAGACCTTCACGAGAAATTTGAGAACCTTTTTCAATGTCTTTTGCTAAAGAAACTTCTTGTTCAAAAGTTAAAAGATCAATTTTTCCAATTTCTTTGAGATACATTCTGACTGAGTCAACATTGCTTTTTTGATTTAAAAGACTAAGAAGATCAGAAGAACTAGTTTTATTATTTTCCTTTTCAACAATTTCTTTGGATTCAACTTTATCAAAAATATCAACTCCCCTTTCAAAGAGATAATCAAAAAGATTATCTAAATCATCAATATGTTTTTCTGGTTCGGGAATTTGAGCTAAAACTTCATCATTGGTAAGGTAGTGAAGCTTTTTGGCTTGAGCTAATAAAGTTTGTTTAATTTTTGAAAGGTTGAGGGTGGCGACCATAGCCTGTATTGTATACGAAATTAACCAATAAATCTAGCTTTTTTTAATTTGAACCTTGGATAACTGAAAAAGTATCTGATTGTATTCTTTTTCAACTTCGGCAATCTCAGTTTGATTATCTGGATTATCTTTATCTTCCAATTGGGCAATTTTGGCACTAAGGAAATTAAGACGATCTTTGAGATAAAAATTATCTAAGATAGAGACAACTTTTTTAATTTCTAAAAGCCTTTGATGAGATTCAATATAATTGGTGGTGGTTTCAATAAAAATTGATTGAAAAACTGGTCTAACTTCAGCAGGAAGAAGATTTTCAAAAGATTTTGGTTTAAATTGAGTAATATTTAATAATTGTTGGCCAATTTGATAAAAACGATGATCTTGAAAACGAGATAATTGGTCTTTAGTTTTTAGAGCAACTTTAATAGGATTTTTAGCCCCAATAATAAGAGTTAATAAAAGCTCTTCGAATTTTTGGGTTTTTGATGATTCAGGAATAAAATCAGTCTTGGAAATTGGATGAGAAAAAGATTGAGATGTGATTGGAGTATTTTTTGCTGAAGATACTTTTTTTGATTCTTCCAATAAAGATTCGTATTCTGAACCAATTTCATTGGCTAATTTTTTGAGATAATCGGAACGAATGACGGAATTTTTAATTTTGACTAAAAATGGTAAAACGACATTTAAAATTTCTTTTTTACCTTTGATAGTGTCGGGATTGTTGATTTTGATTTGGGACTGGATAATAAAATCCCAGATAGAAACGGTTTGGTCGAGTTGAATTTTGAAAAATTCAGGATCACCACGAACAGCTTCATCGGGATCCTTATATTTGTCGCCTAAAGTGAGAACTTTGATATCGAACTCCATAGAATCGGCAAGTTCAATACTTTTACGAGAAGCATTGGATCCAGCAAAATCAGAATCGAGACCGAGAATGAGAGTGTCGGTGTAACGACGAAGAAGTTGGAGTTGTTCCTCGGTAAAAGCAGTACCTTTAATGGCGACAATATTTTTGATACCGGCTTGAAAAGGTGAAATCATATCAAACTCACCTTCGGTAACAATAACAGAGTTTTGTTGACGAATAAAATCTTTGGTTAAGTGAAGACCAAAAAGATTGAAACTTTTGTGATAAATTTCGGTTTCGGGAGAATTGATATATTTACCGGAATTTTGATTTTTGGTGGTAGGTAACATCCGACCAGAAAAACCTAAAATTCGACCTCGATAATCAGAAAGAGGAAAAGTGAGGCGGCCTTGAAAACGATCGTAAATTCGGGAATTGTACTGGCTTTGACCAAAAGTGCCCGAAGCAATTAAATCGGAGATTTTATAACCTTTTTTGGTTAAAAAATTAACCGCAATAGCGGGATTTTCAGGAGAAAAACCAAGACCAAATTGTTTGATGGTGGCTAAGGTTATTCCCCTTTTAAGAACATAATCAAGAGCATTTTTACCCAACGGATGGGTTAAAAGCATATATTGATAAAATTTTTCAACTTGAGCATTTAAATCACTTAAATTTTTTTTACGAGAATCTTGTTTGTTGTCGAATTCACTTTTTTTGAGAGTAATGCCAGCCATGGCGGCAAGCTCGGTTAAAGCTTCACGAAAATCAATGCGTTCGTATTCTTGGATAAAAGTAAAAATATCACCAGATTTGCCACAACCAAAACATTTAAAAATTTGGAGTTCTTCGGAAACAGTAAATGAGGGAGTTTTTTCGCCATGAAAAGGACAGCAAGCGATGTGATTTCGACCACGTTTTTTGAGAGGGGTAAAACGATTAATGACATCGACAATGTTGAGTTTTTGTTTGATTTCGTCGACCTGATTATCCACTAAGCTAGTTTAACATTTTTTAAACCCAC
>CAZICU010000032.1:0-5116 GCA_964537905.1 uncultured Gammaproteobacteria bacterium | reverse complement strand
AACTACAAAACATTTTTGATTTGGTTTGAAGTTCAATGTGAACTTCTAGACCAATAATAGGTGTAATTTTCATAAATTATTCTTTATTATCTCTAATAACTCAGGAAACTGTTTAAAATCAGGACTTTTTTCTAAATTAAAATGTCCCTTGTCTTGAAAAATTATCGAATTAACTCCTAATTTTTCTGAAAGATAATCTGTTTGGTCTTGGGCAATATATGGATCGTCAGGAGACCAAAGAAGTAAAATTTTTTCAGCATTATTTTTTATTTTTTCCCAATGAAAAGGTTCTTTAATTAAGTCCTGGCAGTTATAATTTTCATATTTACAAAAACCAGCAACAGAAACAGCCATTTTAACTTTTACAGAAATCCTATTTAAAATTCCAAAAACAGTAGTTGCCCCAGAACTGTGACCAATTAATAAAGTTTCTGAATTAAAATCAAAATTCTTTAAGGCTTGCCAATATTTATCCATATCAGGTTGAAAAGAGTCGGGTAAATTTGGAGTTTCCACTTGATAACCTAATTTTTCCAACTCACTTTTTAACCATTGAAACCAGTTGCCTGTTGAATCACCATTGGTACCATGAAGAATTAAAGCGTTTTTCATAGTTTTGGTTTTTGTAAATGATAATCGGTGGAGGATTCGAAAAGTTTAGCGATTTGAACAGCTAAGTCTTCGCGAAGTTGGGGAGTAATAATTTGAAGTCCAATGGGTAAACCATCACTAAAACCACATGGAATAGAAATACCCGGAAGACCGGCTAAAGTTGATGGTTCAACTAAGATATCTTCGAGTTCACCAAACATAGATTGACCTTCGGTGGCGCCAAGAGGTAAAGCGGTAGTGGGAGAAGTTGGACCAATAATAGCGTCAACTTTTTGGAATTGTTTATCGAAATCTTGAATAATGAGAGTGCGAACTTTTTGGGCTTGAAGATAATAAGCGTCGTAATAACCACTCGATAAAGTATAAGTGCCCAACATAATTCTTCTGATAGCTTCGTCACCAAAAGCAGAGCGTGGTTCGCCATAACGAATACCAGTAAAACGAGCTAAGTTTGAAGAAACTTCGGAGCGCTGTAAAACAGTGTAAACAGCAATGGCATATTTAGGATCGAGAACATCGAGCTCGATAATTTCAGCGCCTAATTTTTTGAGAGTTTCACAAGCATTTAAAACTGCCGTTTTGACAGCTGGTTTCATTTTTTCAGGAAAATACGACTTGGGTAAACCAATTTTTAATCCTTTTAAATCTTTGATGGCCGAGGGAACTTGCCAAGGATTTTGAGGAATGCTAGTGGCATCTTTGGAATCATGACCAGAAATTATAGAAAGAAGTAAAGCAGAGTCATCGACAGTTTTAGTGATAGGACCGGGACAGTCCATAGATGATCCCATAGCAATAACACCATAACGACTAACCCGACCATAACTGGGTTTGAGACCAACAGTACCGCACCAAGCAGATGGTTGACGGATGGATCCGGCGGTTTCGGAACCAATGGAAGTAATAACTTCATCACTAGCAACAGCAGCAGCCGAACCACCAGATGAACCACCAGGAAGATGTTGAGGGTTCCAAGGATTTTTACTAGGACCGTAATCAGAAGTTTCGGTGGAAGAACCATGAGCCCAAGCGTCCATGTTGGTTTTACCAATAACAATAGCTCCGGCATCGAGTAATTTTTGAACTACAGTAGAAGTATATTGAGCAATATATTTATCTAATAATTTTGATGAAGCAGTGGTACGAATTCCTTTAATACAAAAATTATCTTTGATAGCAATGGGAATACCAGCTAAGGGTTTATCGAAATCAATATTTTTTGATTGTTTAATCGCTTGATCTTGGTTAAGAGTAACAAAAGCATTGAGAGTTGGTTCGAGTTGTTCAATTTTGGTTAAGCAATCAGTTACTAATTCAGTGGAAGAAAATTTCTTTTCTTTGATACCCTTAATAGCATCGACGAGAGTTAATTTATTTAATTCCATAATTATTTTTTGATAGTAGCGGTAGTTTTAAAATAACCGTTATAAGTATCTTTGGCTTGAGAAAGGGCGTCTTCTTGAGATAAAGATTTACCAATAATATCGTCACGAGTGATATTTTTAAGATGATTAGTTTGATAGGTAGGTTGAATATTTTTTGTGTCGAGTTTTCCTAAAATATCGATATAAGAAGCGGTTTCGGAAAGTTGTTCGGCTAAATAATTTTCTTTGTCGGGATTAATTTCGAGTCGAGCTAAATGAGCAATATGTTTTAATTCATCAAGAGTGATTTTGGTTGAAGACATAGAGTTATTTTACACTATTTTTTAGAGATTTTGGCTTTGAGACGGAGAAATTTCCAACGTATTTTATCGACAGAGTTGTAAACTTTATAAAAAAATGGATTAATAACGAAATCATAAGTACCGACATATTCGTAAGGATTACCATTGAATCCTTGTTTAAAACGGTGAAAACCAAAACCATTATCGCCTTCTTGGGCGTCTGGGCCAAGACAACCCCACATATCAAATATTTTGCATTTTAATTTTTGACCTAATTTAATTGATTCCCACATAAGTAAGGTTGGCGCCATAACCTCACGATGAGTATCAAGTGAGGCACCGTAAGGATAAAATAATTGATCTTTAAGTTTAAATAACATAAAAGCAGACAGAACTTTACCTTGGTATGAAGCCAACATAATATGAGGCATATCAGTATCTTTTAGAATTTTCCATAAATCACGATGATATTTGAGACTGTGTAAATAAAAACCCTGACGCTTAGTAGTATCAAAAAGAAGTTTGAGATAAATTTCAAAACCTTTGTCATTGGTCATTTCTTTGACCTCAACACCATAACGATTAGCAATCTTGATATTGTAACGAGTTTTGGAATGTAGATCAGAAAGTAATTTGTCTTCGGTTTTAGTTAAATCAATTTTAAAAGTATGAGGATAGAAGGCAACTTTGGGTGAAATTACTAAACTAGGAAAATTCATAGCAGTCCCTTCTTTGGCAACATCTGGCTCAAATTTGATAAAAATAGCCTTTTGGTCTTGGGCAATTTTACGAACGGCTTTTAAAATTTCCTCGGTGACTTTGGGGCCACGAAGAATAGTACCGATGGAATATTTGGTTTTAGGAATAATATGAAAACTAAGAGTAAAAGCAGTGTTTAATTTATCTTTGGAATCAAAGATACCAAAACGAAAAATGGTGTGACCTTGAGATTTTTGAAATTCTCCCCAATTCCAAGTTTGGACTGGATGAATGATAACTGAGTCGTAAATTTTTTGATCTTGATCGGTAAATAATTTAATGGACATGGTTATAGTTTATCAGCTTAACCACCTACTTCGATATTCTTTAATTTTGAAAGAAAGTTTCTTTTGAAGAATATATTCACTCATGGTATTAAGAAAACCAGGAGTAAATTTTGAAGGCTGAGAATTCATTAAATCGATGATATCTTTTAATTTCATTGGAATTATTTTTTTGACTTCTTCATTTGAAATAAATTGCCAATTTTTTGGAGTACATTCATACAAACCAAACATATGGAGGGAAGGAATTTTTCCAAATGTTTCATCTGAATAAAAAGTAGAAATTTTTTTAAAATCACAATTAAGATTTAATTCTTCAAACCCTTCTCTTTTGGCGGCTTGGTCGTAAGTTTCACCTTTTATTACATGGCCACCAACTGAATGATCATATAATCCGCCACTTTTTAGGTGTTCTTGTAAATACAACTTACCATCTGGAGTAAAAACAAAAATAGCAATAACGCGATGAAGATCACCATTGGTATGACTAGTTAATTTATCGGTTTCACCAATTACATTATCATGTATATCAACTAGATCAAATTTTTCCATAAATTATTTTATAATTTTTGTTTGATTGGGGGTCCAGGGTGGAGTACATGGAGTTAAAACAGTACAGTCACCTTCAAAAAAATATTTTTCTTGAGGAGAAATAATGACAAAATCTCCTTGTGATAGTGAATGTCTTTCTGATTCGGTTGTTAATTCGACGGAACCATTAATAATGTAAACTAACTCAGTAACATCTTGATTAGTAATAAAATCTTGCTGTGGGTGTCTACCTTTGATTTTAACTAAACCAATATTTATTTGATTATTTGTTGAAGCGTATTCATAAGCAGTGATAGCTCCGTTTTTAAAAACTTGAGATTGATCTTTTTTAATTACTTCCATTTTTTTTATTAATAAATATCTGGGTCGTAATAGAGATCGTCATCGGATTCGGGTTTGTGATGACGATAATCGCGAACAGTTTCTAAGCTTTCTTCTAATTCTACCAAATCATTGGGAATATCGGCCAAGAAACGACTGGGTTCATTGAGAGAACTTTTACCAAAATAAAGACGCTGACTAGCATAGGTGATATATAAATAATCTTTGGCTCGAGTAATGCCAACATAACAAAGTCGACGTTCTTCTTCAACTTCGGTTTCATCAACCAAACAGCGAGAATGAGGTAAAATCCCCTCTTCAAAACCAACTAAAAAAACAACTTCAAATTCTAGTCCTTTGGCGCCATGAAGAGTCATCAATCGGACTCCATCGCGATTTTCTTTTTTCTTATTTTTTTCTTGTAAAGAATATTCTTGTTGGACTAAAGTAATATTTTCCAAAAAATCATCAAGTTTTAAAAAGGTAGAAGCAACAGATTTTAATTCTTTAATGTTTTCAATTTTCTTTTGATCATCTTCATCCTTAGGATCATAACGATCAAGATAGCCAGAATTAATCACTAAAGATTCTAATATTTCTAATGAATTCATTTTAGAAACATCAATATTTTGAAGATGTTCCATAAAAGTAGTTAAACGGCGTTTACCAAAAACTTTACCCAATCTATCACAAGAAACTTTATCATGGGGGTTATCAACATAACGCATCATAGCTAAAATATCTTTAACTTCGGCCCGTTCATAAAAACGAATACCACCAATAAGAACATAAGGAAGACTATATTTTAGAAAAGCTTCTTCTAAAACACGTGATTGAGCATTCATCCGATAAAGAACGGCAATATCTCGAAGAGGAATTTTTTGATTATCTTGAATAAATTTAATTTTTTGAGCAATAAATT
>CAZICU010000031.1:2212-5338 GCA_964537905.1 uncultured Gammaproteobacteria bacterium | reverse complement strand
CCGGCGGTTTTGTGAACTGGTAAGGGCAAGGATTTATCGAAACGTTTGATTTTAAGTTTCATTTTTAAAATACTTTTCAAATAAATAATGGAGATGATCGGGGTCATCACATTTTTCAGATGGAGCAAATTCTAAATTAAGAATTTTTTGATAAGTATCGGTAATTAATTTAGATAATTCGGTCACATGATCATCAGTAATTTGAAAATCAACTTTTTTAAAATTACCCCGATTGTCTTTTTCAATAAAATCAATTGTCCCTGATTGAACATGATAAGGAAAACCAATAGATTGTTGACACAAAAGTTTGTAAAAAACTAATTGTCTAAAATAATCCCCTTCTTGACTTAATTCTTTGGATTTAGAATCGGGTTTACCGGTTTTAAAATCAACTACATTAACATTTTTACCATCAAGAAGTTCAATTTTATCTATCTTTCCGGTTAAGGGAATGTCATTAAGTCGGGCATTATAAAATTTAAAATCGTGTTCAGTAAAACAATTACCATTAAAATCATTTTGATAATGGTGATAATAATCAGTTAACACTGGCTGGCCTTTGGCAAACAATAATTCAAAATCTGATTTTGATAAAACTTGTTTTTGTAAATTATCCTGAAAAATATCTAAAAACTTTTCTAAAGGAATGAGAGTATTTTTGTCTTTATAAACATTAAAAAGATAATTGAGAGCGGCGTGAACACTGGTACCAAAAGAAGCGCTTAAGCCTTTTTTGTCGGGAAGTTTAAGAATGGTTTTAAAAAAGAAACACAAAGGACAGTGAATGTAAGAATTGAGGTGAGTAATATTAAATTTGTATTGGGTAGTTAAATAGTTTTGAAGATAACCACGAAGGTTGAAAGAAATTAATTGAGGAATTTTGGGAGTAAATAAACTTTGAAGAGCTGGAACTTCAGTATTGAGACCAGAAGAAACTTTTTGAACCAAAGACGGATCGATTTCATTAATAAAGATGGAAGGTAATTGTTCTTTACCAGAATCATTAAACTTGGTGTAAGATAAATAAATTTGGTTTTTGGCCCGAGTCAGAGCGACGTAAAAAAGACGACGATCTTCTTCAACATCTTTATCGAGAAGAACAGATGAAATATCGGTTTTAATAATTCCTAAAGGTAATTTAATATTAGAATGAGAAGATGAACTATCCCATTTACCGGATAAAACTTTGATCAAAAAAACATGTTCAAATTCTAAACCTTTACTTTTATGAACGGTCATGAGACGAATACTATTGTCTAGATCATCAACCAGAGGCAAACTATTGATAGAAATTTCGTTTTCGACCAAAACATGGAGATTAGTTACCCACTGATGAAGATCGATGGGTTCAATTGACAAACTGGTTTTGAGATGAGAATAAAGTCGATCGAGTTGTTTGAGTAAAGTGACATCACTATGATTTAAAATGTATGGCAGATAATTAAATTTATTAATGACTCTAAGAAAAATTTCAGTAAGAGGTAAATTGATTTTATCTTTTTGAATTTGAGCTACTTGTTTGACAAAATTGGTTAGTTTCGTTTGAGTGTTTTGACTAATACCAAAATCAGTTAGTTTTTGAACATCACCAATAAGTTGAAATAAAAATAACTGGTCTTTTTTAGCAAAATGAAATAAGTGATACAAATCGAGAGCTGGTATTTTGAGAAATTTAAATGACAAAATTTTACCTAACAAAACATCATCATCAGGATTATCGAGATATTTAAAAAGGTCGATAAGTTGTTGAATATGGAGATCATCGAGAATATTAATAGAGTCGGTACGAAGAAAACGAATTTGAAGTTGATTTAAAAATGGAACAATACCAGAAACATCAGAATTATGGCGAAAAAGAATGGCAATTTCGGATGGTTTAGTACCAGAATCGATAAGTTTTTTAACAGTATTGGCAATATAAAAATTTTCTTCAGTATCACTGTTACTAACAAAAAGATTGATAGGATCGGGATCATAATCTTTGGTAGCAACCAAAGTTTTATCTAAATTGGCAATAAAATTGGAAATTCTGGTTTGATTATTTTTAATAACACTATCAGAAGATTGAAGAATGAGGCGATGGGAACGGTAATTATTTTTGAGAGCAATAACTTTTATTTGATCTTTATACCTTTGATAAAAAGTGTAAATGTTTTCGATGGCGGCACCCTGAAAACGAAAGATTGATTGATCATCGTCACCGACAACAAAAATGTTAGGATTTTCTTGATTTTGAGTTAATAAATTAAGAATTTCCATTTGAGCGGAATTAGTATCTTGAAATTCGTCAACCAAAAGATATTGAAATTTTTCCTGATAATCTGATAAAAGATTTTGATCAGTTTTGAAAGCATTGACTACCCAAAGAATCATGTCATCAAAATCAAAAAGATTTTGATTAATTAGTTCTTGTTGATAGCCACGGAAAACAATTAAAAGATCTTTTTGTTTTTCTAACGAATTTTGAGTTTTGGTAATGAAATCTTTGACTTCTTTTTTGAGATCAGACAAAGATAATTGTTCTTGATTAAACAAATTGAGAAAATATTGAATTCTGGTTTGATAAAGAATATTTAGATTTTGTGATAAAAGTGATTCGATGATGTTAATGATTTGAGAAGTGGCATTTTTGGAAGCCCGGACAACTGAAAGAGCATCAACAGTTGGTGTGGCAATTTTGACAAAATCTTGGGAAAAAATAATCAGTTCAGAAAATTTATCCGGAGTAATATTTTCCCGTTTTAAATTTTGAATAGAACGGATAATGTCTTTTTGATAAAAATAGGCTGAATTAATATTTTTGAAACTACTGTTAAGAGGTAAATTATCGATAAGTTGACGAACAATTTGAATTTGTTTGACATCATCTATGGCAGTTGATTCTTTTGGAGAAAATAAAAATTTTTCTGGATTATCGCGAATAATGGAATTACAAAAACCATGAAAAGTAGAAATGCGAACACCATAAGCAGAAGGCCCAATGATAGAAAGCAAACGGGAACGCATATTGAGAGCTGCATTTTCGGTAAAGGTAAGACATAAAATATTGTTGGGATTTATTTGAGTGGAAGTGAGAATTTTGCCAATACGTAAAGTAATAGTTTGAGTTTTACCAGTGCCGGCGCC
>CAZICU010000031.1:0-2112 GCA_964537905.1 uncultured Gammaproteobacteria bacterium | reverse complement strand
AAATAGAAAAAATTAATAGTGATTACAAAGCAAATTTGGAATCATCAACTGATTTTAATCCTGATGAATTTTTAAAAGAAGTAGAAAAAGAAACAAAAGTTGATTTGGAAAATTTAAATCAGGCTTTTTTTTCATCTAAAAATTTTGTTTTATATCCAGAAGCAATAGAGATAATTAGAAAATTATCAGAAGATAATTTTGTTTTGGGAATTTTTTCTGAAGGAGCACAGGAATGGCAAACTAAAAAATTAATTTTAACCGGAATAATAGATTATTTTGATCCGTCTTTGATTTTTATTGAAAGAAGAAAATTATTGGCTGAATCGATTGATAAAATTCCCAATGGAGTAAGGGTGATTGATGACAAAAAAGAGGTGATTGAAACTTTGGCTAACAATAGACCAGATTTAAAATTAATATGGATTAATCGACTAAATGATGAAAAAATAGAAACGTCACAAATTAGAACGATAAAAGAGCTCAATGATTTGTTGGCTATGGACTAAATAAAGATCAAAACAAAAGTAATAATAATAAAAGAAGGTAGAAGAATTAAAAGAAAATTATTTTTTGCTGATAATTCTTCTTTGGAGATAGACTTTGGGGAAGTACTTTTTTTGTTAGCCATATTAGCTAATAATAACAAATTTTGAAAAATTATTGTAGAAGCTTTTCTAAAATTTCTTTGGCGAGCTGAGGATTGGCGGAACCGCGAGAGGCTTTCATAAGTTGACCGATCAAGAAACCGATACTGGCGGGATTCTTTTTGTAATCTTCAACGGCTTTGGCGTTTTGAGCTAAAACTTCTTTGGCGATTTTGGCAATTTCACCGGAGTCAGAAACTTGAATTAATCCCTTAGATTTGGCAATTTCAACAGGATCGGTGCCTTCTTTATAACTGTCGACAATTACCTGTTTGGCAACGGTGGCAGAAATTTCGGATTTGGAAACTGCATCAAAAAGATTTTTGAAAAATTGAGGATTAATTTTGGCAAAATCAATTTCCTCAAGAGTTTCGTTGAAATGAGTTTTGAGAGCCCCAAGAAAAAGATTAGCAACAAATTTGGCCATATCTTTGGTTGGGTCTAAAGAAATAGCTTGTTCAAAACATTTGGAGAAATTTAAGTCCTCTGATAAAAGTTTGGCATCGTATTCGTTGAGTCCAAAGTCGGCTTGATAACGAGCGAATTTTTGTTCGGGAAGTTCGGGAAGAGACTCACGGATTTTATTTATTTCTTCATCAGTAAAAATAATTGGGGGAATATCGGGTTCGGGAAAATAACGATAGTCGGCCGAGCCTTCTTTTTCGCGTTGTAAGAAAGTTTGATTTTTGATGGCATCCCAACCACGAGTAGTTTTGTTTCCGCCAGAGGCGGATCCGCCTATGGCGGAAGTTTTAACTTCACGAGTTTCGGTGAAAGCTTGGGTTTGACGATCAATTTCAAATTGAATAGCAGATTGAACACCGGTTAGTGAAGCAACGTTTTTGATTTCGACCAAGGGTGTGTAAAAAGTTTCGCCGTTATCTTCAATTTTTAAATTAACGGTTGGTTCACAACGCATACTTCCCTTCTCGATATCAGCATCAGAAACACCAGTGTATCGGACAATTTGTTGAATCTTGAGAAGATAATTTTTGGCCATTTCGGGGGAAATAATATCTGGTTCAGAAACGATTTCGACTAAAGGAACACCAGAACGATTGTAATCAATTAAGGTTGAGTCTTCAAAATCGATAGTTTGGTGAACTGATTTACCAGTATCTTCTTCCATGTGAGCTCGGTTAATTCGAATGTCATGACCATCAACTGTAATTTTGCCGTGAATAGCAAATGGTTTTTGAAGTTGAGTGATTTGGTAACTTTTGGCTAAATCTGGGTAAAAATAATTTTTGCGTTCAAAAAAAGTTTCGTTATTAATAGTACAGCCAAGAGCCAGACCTAGTCGAATACAATATTCACAAGCGGTACGATTAGGAACCGGCAAAGCACCAGGAAGACCTAAACAAACGGGACAAGTGTGAGTATTTGGAGTGGCATGAAAATGAGAGGCATCGCAACTACAAAACATTTTTGATTTGGTTTGAAGTTCAATGTGAACTTCTAGACCAAT
>CAZICU010000030.1:0-6679 GCA_964537905.1 uncultured Gammaproteobacteria bacterium | reverse complement strand
TCTAAAAGACTAGTTTTGCCATGATCAACATGACCCATAACAGCCACAATTGGCGAACGAAAAACTGTGGATTTATCTTGTGTCATATTTTTTAAAAACAGGAACTATTTATTTATCCCTGATTTTGAGTTATTTTTATTTCCAACCCAACTAATTGTCCGGCTAATCTAACGTTTTCTCCACCACCACCGATAGCTAAGGCTAATTGATTTTCTGGAAGAGAAACAGTAGCTAAACCATGATCAACTGAGATGACTTTGACATCTTGAGCTGGAGATAAAGCCTGAATAATAAATTGATTAATATTTTTTGAATAAGCAACAACATCAACTTTTTCGCTTGAGGGTAATTCATTTAAAACAGCCTGAATACGGGATCCTTTTTGACCAATACAAGAGCCAACAGGATCAACACCAGCTTGATTTGAAGAAACAGCCACTTTGGTTCGTTCACCAGCAGAACGAGCAATTTTTTCAATATTAACAGATTTATTGCTTACTTCTGGAATTTCACGAATAAAAAGTTGTTTAATAAATTCAGGATCACGTCGAGAAAGAATTATTTCGCTTTTACCAGTTTCTTCTTGTTTAATTATAGTTTTAAGTAAAAACCATTTACGAGTACCTAATTGAATAACTTCACCACGAATTTGTTCATCTTTAGGACAAATACCTTCGGTTTTACCGACACCAATAATCATTTTATAAGGATCGGATCTTAAGATAATACCTGGAACTAAAGTCCCAATTTTCTTTTGAAATTCAGTAATAACAATTTCTTTTTCAGCTTCATGAATTTTTTGATCAATGACTTGTTTGGCTGTTTGAGCGGCAATTCGACCAAAACCTGGAGGAGTAACATCAATTTCTTTGCCCGAATCAATTTGAAGAACTCTGAAAGATCCACTTTCTGGAGATAATTCTACTTTAAATTCAGACTCATCTGATACTTCGATACCATGTTCTTTTTGATCCCGTTTATAGGCAGAAATTAAACCGAATTCAATTGAATCCAAAATTGATTGGACGTCAATATTCCTTTCACCGGCAATTTGAGCTACAGCAGCAGCAAACTCTGTTTTTGGTAGTTTTTTTAAATCCATAATTTCTCCTTTTTTTTTGGTAGTACTAAAAAAGGGGCTGTATCAGCCCCAAAGTTTTAATACAACAAAATTATTATGAGCAATTATAGCAGAAAAAAGAGAAAAAATATATAAAAACAAAACCCACCCCGTTTCACGGACCTCCCTTAAAAAGGGAGGTTTTTTATGCTAATTAATTTAGATAAATTTTGAATAAGATTATGGTCATATTACACTCTTGGCAATGACGTGGGGGTTATAATCCAAGTTCACGAATGAGTTCTTTTTGTCGAAATGAAAGATGAGTTGGAATTTCAACCATAAGACGAATATAAAAATCACCAACTCCATATCCGTTAACATCTTTAATTCCTTTACCTCTTAATCTAATTAAAGTATTTGGTTGAGTACCTGATTTGATTTTTACTTTGAGAGATTCATTAGTAATGGTAGGAACTTCTATATTTGTACCTAAAACTGCTTGAGAAATACTTAAATTAATAGTAACAAAAACATCATTACCTTCACGTTTAAAGGTTTTATCAGGGAGAACATCGATATAAAGAATAAAATCTTGAAATTTAATTCTTTGACCATCACTAACACCAGCAGGAATCTTGATAGTTTTTTGCTTTCCATCAATATTAACTTCTTTTTTACAACCGTTAGCGGCATCTAAAAAAGAAAGACTAATTTTGTAGGTTTCAAGACGTTTGCTTTGGCGACCTTGATTGAATCCACCACCACCGAAGAATTGTTCAAAAATATCAAAAGGATTGGAAAAACCACCGAAATCAAAATCGGCACCACCAAATGGGTTACCACCAGATTGAGTATAAGTAAAATTAAAGGGACCGTTTTGTTGACTATAAGTTCGACCACCAAAAGGACCAGAGTTTGGATCAAAAGCGGCGTGACCAAATTGATCATAAGCACTTTTCTTTTGATCGTTACTTAAAACTTCATAAGCTTCATTGATCTCTTTAAATTTTTCTTCGGCATCAGGAGCTTTGTTGCGATCGGGATGATATTTTAAAGCTGCCTTACGATAGGCACTTTTAATTTCATCTTTGGAAGCACCTTTGGTGACTCCTAATACTTCATAAAAATCTTTTTTCATGGGTCTATTTTATCATTGTAGAGACGCGATTAATCGCGTCTCTACAAATAGGCGGACACATCGGTCTACCCTTAAAAATTTTATTGAACCACCTCGCCTTCTTCGGCTTCTTTTTTATCATCAGAATTTGAATCTGCTTTTGGCTCTTCAGAATTTGGTTGAGCTTGAGATTCTGGTCCTGGTTGTTGTTGTTGATAAATAGCCGCACCAACAGTTTGAAGAATTTGACCTAACTCGTCAGAAGCTTTATTGAAATCATCAACTTTAGCGTCAGTTTTGTTTAAAACTTCCTTAGCTTCTTTGATTTTTTCTTCAATTTTAGTCTTATCTTCTGGTTTAACTTTATCGGCAAAATCCTTTAGAGTTTTTTCACCAGAAAAAATAGTGCCGTCGAGTTTATTTTTGCTTTCCGCCAAAAGACGTTTATTTTCATCTTCTTGAGCGTGAGCTTCGGCATCTTTTTTCATTTGTTCAATCTCTTCATCTTTGAGATTGGTAGCATTTTGAATAGTAATGCGTTGTTCTTTACCAGTACCTTTATCTTTGGCAGAGACTGACAAAATACCATTACTATCAATGTCGAAAGTAACTTCAATTTGAGGCATGCCCCGAGGTGCTGGCGGAATTCCATCTAAAATAAATCTACCAAGAGATTTATTATCAATAGCCATGGGTCGTTCACCTTGTAAAACATTAATTTCAACTTGAGGTTGATTATCAGAATAGGTGGTAAAAACTTGTGACTTTTTGGTAGGAACAGTAGTGTTTCGATCAATTAATGGAGTACGAACACCACCGGCAGTTTCAATACCAAAAGTTAATGGAGTAACATCCAAAAGGACAATATCTTTAACTTCACCAGTGAGAACTGCTCCTTGAACAGCGGCCCCAATAGCCACGACTTCATCTGGATTAACGGTATTATTAAGGTCTTTACCAAAGAAATTTTTGACAACTTCTTGAACCTTAGGCATACGAGTCATACCACCAACCATAATGACTTCTTTTATATCTGATTTAGAAACTTTGGCATCTTTAAGGGCTTTTTCAACTGGAGCAATAGTTTTTTGAACAAGATCATCAACTAATTTTTCAAGTTCGGATCGAGTCATTTTTTTGGTTAAGTGAAGTGGATTACCGTCTTTTTGAGTGATAAAAGGAAGATTGATTTCGGTTTCAGCAGCAGATGAAAGTTCAATTTTAGCTTTTTCAGCAGCTTCACGAACACGTTGTAAAGCTTGAGGATCTTTACTTAAATTAACTCCATTTTGTTTTTGAAAATCATCAACAATCCAAGTGATTATTTTTTGGTCAAAATCATCACCGCCAAGGAAAGTATCACCATTAGTGGATTTAACTTCAAAAATACCATCACCAATTTCAAGAATAGAAATATCAAAAGTACCTCCACCAAGATCATAAACAGCAATAAGCTCGTTTTTCTTTTTATCCATACCATAGGCTAAAGCCGCAGCGGTTGGTTCATTGACAATACGTTGAACATTAAGACCAGCAATTTCACCAGCTTGTTTAGTCGCTTGACGTTGAGAATCATCAAAATAAGCCGGAACAGTAATAACAGCATCAGTAACTTTTTCACCAAGATATTTTTCAGCATCGGCTTTGGCTTTTTGAAGAATCATGGCAGAAATTTCTTGAGGAGTGTAAACTTTACCATTGATCTCTACAGCCGCCATTTTATCTTTACCAGCGACAATTTTGTACGGAGCAATGGTTTGAGTTTTTTTAACCTCAGGATCATCAATCCGACGACCCATTAATCTTTTGACACTATAAACAGTGTTTTGAGAATTGAGAACCATTTGTCGTTTGGCCAAATCACCGACCAAATTTTTAATTGGTTCAACAATTGAAGGAATAGTATTACGTCCTTCAGAACTAACAATGACTTTTGGATTACCACCTTCCATAACAGCAACGCAAGAGTTGGTAGTACCTAAGTCAATTCCAATGATTTTGTTTGACATATATTTAAAAATTCCAAGATACAAATTTCAAGTATTCCAAACAATAATGTTTGTTTCTTGTTATTTGGTTATTGGTTATTTTGATTAATAATTAATAATAAATAATTTAATTAAGGTCGGATTTGCCGACGACAACTTGAGCCGGACGAACAACATGACCATTTAATTTATAACCTAATTTACGTATGGAAATAACCTTTTGGTCTTCTCCATTAATAACTTCGACACATTCCATAGTTTCTGGATCAAATTTGGCGTCAATAGGATTTATTTCTTCAACTCCTTCAGATTTAAGGGTAGAAAGAAATTTATCAATAGCCATTTTTAAACCTGAATCTTGAAGATGACTGTAAACTAAATTGAAATCATCAATGACATCAATCATTTTAGTCATTAAAGCAGTGGTAGCTAAAGTGACAAAAAATTGACGCTGAGATTCAACTCTTTTTTCTAGATTAGAATAATCAGCTAAAGAACGGTTAAGTTTATCTTGTAAAACAAGATTTTTTTCCTCTAATTCTTGGATTTTGACGACAGTCAAATCCGGATTAATTTTTTTTGTTTTTACCATAAATATAATTAACGAGTAATTTTTGAAAGCAGTTGAGCGAAATAATCAACAATAGGAACAACGTGAGGATAATGGAAACGAGCTGGACCGATAACTCCAACAATGCCTCGATGTGGACCAGCTTCATAATTTTGATAAACAAAACCACATGACTCTAAGTGTTCGACACCTAAATCTTCACCAATTAATAAATGAACAAACTTTTCATCATTTAACGAACTGGCTTTGTTGATAATATCAAACCAAAAACCATAATTATCTAATAATGATAAAACGGTTTTAGTAACATCAATATTATAAAATTCTGGCTCTTCTAAAAGATTTGAAGCACCACAACTATAGATAGTACCATGATCAGTAGTAATAATGGCCATGGAACGGGTTTTACCAGCTAATTCTTTGGTTGTTTCTCTTAAAAGACGTTCAAACTCATTTCGATAATCCCAAACTTTTTCTTTGACACCAACTTCTTCACTGGCAGATAAAGCCTTGGGTGTCATAAGATTTCGAACATAATATTTTAAACCCATAGAAGTTGGGGTACGTCCAGCTGATAAATGACTTTTTTTGAGAAAACCCATTTGAGTTAGGGTTGACATTTCATTGCGAATTGTGGCCGAAGAAATTCCCAAAGAAAATTTCTTTTCTAAATTTTCTGATCCCACTGGAGCAGCGGTTTCAATAAATTCTTCAGTGATACATTTAAGTATCTTGATTTGTCGTTGGGTTAAATCTGACATATTAGCAATATAATAGAATGAGTGCTAGCGAGTGTCAAGAGGGAAAAACAATTTCAATTTTCTTTTTTAATCCCTTTTATTTGACAAGACGACGATAAATGGGTTGAATTAGGAAAAATAAAAAAAAGACAAACAAAAAGGGTAATGGTAAAAATAAAATTTAAAAGCGAAAATTGATGGAAAAAAAGTAATAATAATATTGTTATCAGAAAAAGTGAAATTAAAATATTAAGACAATGATTTTTTGAGAAAATGTAACTGGTAAAAATAAAACAAAAAAATAAAATCAAAAAGAAAATTATTTTTGACCACAAAAAATCAGGAGAAATAAAGTAAATAAAGGTGAAAAAACCAATCCACAGAACAATGGAAAAGACTAGATATTTTTTATTCATGGAGGGTTTTGATTTCTTGAGGTTCTTCGGTTTTAATTTTGTTGACAATTTTAACTAGTTGATTGGTACGAGTAGTGTCGACAGCCACATATTGTTTTTGAAGTGATTCAATTCGAACACCGAGGTCTTTAAAACCTTTGTTGTAATTTTCGAATTCTTCGCCGAATTTTTTGATATAGCCTATGATGGTGGCGACATTTTTTTGATAACGAAAATTGTCGTAAGCTTGGTGAATCATGCGTAAAATAGCGGTAAAACTAAATGGCCCAGCCAAAATAACTTTTTTAGCCATAGCGTCTTGCCAAACTTCAGGAAAGCGATCGTAAATAAAACTAAAAATCATTTCGTTAGGAATAAATAAAATAACGAAATCAACGGTATTCTCTTCGGGATTGATATATTCTCTACTAGTCACCTCTTTAATTTTTGTTTTAATATCCTGTTCAAAGGCTTTTTTGTAACGTTCTTTTTCTTCTTTACCATCAGCTTCACTCATTTTAACTAAATTTTGATAAGGAAATTTGGAATCGACATTAACTTTCATGCCGTCGGGCATATAGACAGTAAAATCAGGACGGGAAGTGTCACCAGAAACTTGTTTGTCATAATTGACACCACTAACAAATCCAGACATTTTAAGTAAATCTTCGGCGACTTGTTCACCAAAAGCACCCCGCATTTGATTGTTACTTAAAACATTTTTGAGACCTTCGGTGGTAACTTTGAGTTGATTAGTAAGACTTTTTTGTTCTTCGAGTTTTTCGGTTAAAGCGGAAAAAGAACC
>CAZICU010000029.1:1454-7554 GCA_964537905.1 uncultured Gammaproteobacteria bacterium | reverse complement strand
ATCAGCAATAGCTTCGTGAAGCCGTTCACGTTCGTCTTTTTGAATCAGAGTCATTGTGTGCAAAACATCTAGTACCAAAACACCAGTAATAATAAGACTAATAATGTTTTTCAAATTTGGATCGATATTTAAATTTGAAATAAAAATGACAGGGATAATAAAGGCAAAAATATAAGCCCAACCCTGCCAACAATTTGGCGTTAATCCCCAACCAGTATATTTTCTAGGACTGAACCATTTTGGATTACTTATCATAAATTTAATTTTTAATTTTTAATTAATTTTAAACCCTTTGTCCCGATAAATCGGGACATTTCTCTTAAAAAGGGCAACTTTAAAATATAAATAGTTTGTCTATAGAGGTTTTTAAAACAATGGCGACGTCGTGGGCGAGCTTGAGACTTGGGTTATATTTTCCCTGCTCTAAGAAGACGATAGTTTCACGACGAACACCAACTAAATTGGCTAACTGATCTTGAGTTAGATTTAATTTAGTGCGATATTCTTTAATTTTAGTTTGCATAATTTATTTACAAATAGTCTTTGGGGCGGCAAACTCAGGATTGCCGTGTTTAATCCATTGGCCATTTTGGCAAAGCCAATTATCTTCTCCAGAAAAAAATCTAAGTGTAAAAATAGTAACAAAAATAGCCAAAATAATGGCAAAAATAATAAATTTATTTTTATTTTTGGTAAATTTGATTCGATTTTGAAATTTAAAAATTAAGCTATAAACAAACATTAAAAAACAAGTAGAATAGGCTAAAGTTAGAGCAACTGGTTCATAGGATGGATTTAAATCACGAAAAGAATAAAGAATAAACATGGCGACGACGGCAATCCAAGAATAAATTTGAATAGCCCAACTGGCAGATTTGCCAGCTAAAGCATAGTCACGTTCATCAGCGACAACTTCTTTAACTTGACGACGAAGCCAAATTAAAACTAGAGAGGAAACGACTAAAGTAGCCAAAGGAATTAAATAATTTTGGAATACAATAGCTTGACTAAAAATTATAGCGATTAAGACAACTATAATTAATTTAATTTGTTGATACTTTTTAATGGTCATAATAATATGTTAATTATTTCTAACTGTATGTTAGATCTATATAACATTTTTGTCAAGCGGTTAAATATGAGATAATAAATCCAATATGGGAATAAAAGTAGAATTTAATCCGGATTTAGCTTTAAGAAACTTTAGTGAATTTGAAAAAGGAAATCGAAAAATTGAAGAATGTATTCCAAAAAATTTAAAAAATGGAGAAATATATGACTTTTTAAAAAAAGAACAGAGAAATTATTGGTTAGAAGGAGAACTTCCTTTACTGGAAACAAAAGGAGGAGGAATTTTGTCCGATCCATTGGCAAGTATTGTAATTTTAGAAGCAACCCATTTTAGGGAAAATGGAGAGATTTTTACTAAAGGAAAATATAAAGTAATAGAAATTTTTAAAGACAAAAAGATACATTTTAATGGATTTAAAAAAGTGATTTAATACAATATTGTTTATGAAAATAATTAAAAAAATAATTAAAAGTTTTTTGAAGTTTGTCTTATTGACGGCGTTAATTCATATTGGAGTGTTGGTTTTTACTTCAATTAAAAAAGGTGATATAAAATTTTTGAATTATTTCCAAATTTTAGGGTTGACTGAATTTTGGCCTAAAATTACAAAAGGATGGGTTAGCGATGTGATATCAATAATAATAATGATGTTGATAATGGGTTCTTTTTTGGCAATATCTTTAATAAAAAAGAAAACGGTAGAAATAAAAAATAATTAAAATAACGTAATAAAAGTTATTTTACTTTTTTAAAAATATTTTTAATCCAAAATCTTTTAAAAAAAGGAATAGAAAGAGTGGATAAGAGAAACCCTATAGTTGGGACAATAGCGTTGATAAATGGTTTTGATAAATTGGCAAATTTGAAAAACAAAACGATAACAAAATAAGTTAAAACAGCAATTAAAATTTTTCGGGACAAACTGGTTTCCCAAGCCTTATCAATTTCAACTTTAGAATTTCTAATTTTTATTTTTTCAATTTCTTGCTCTATCTTTTTAAGATTATCCATAATTAGTAAATTATATATTTTTTTATTGACACAAAACCATTTTGTTTTCGGGTAATAAAAATTGACGAGAGGGTTTTAATTCAGAAATAAATTCAGGGGTGTGACTAACAACAATCATGGCACCTTGGTAAAATTTTAGGGCTTCGAGAATTAATCTTTGGGAAAGAACATCAAGATAAGTGGTGGGTTCGTCTAAAATTAAAAGATTATAATTTTTAGCCAAAAGAGTGGCAATAGAAAGACGAGTTTTTTCACCACCCGAAAGTGAGGCAACTTTTTGAAAAACTTTATCACCGGAAAATAAGAAACGACCCAATAAAGAACGAAGTGATTTTTCATCCATTTGGCATTTGTCTTTGACGGTTTCAAGTAAAGTTTTATTAAAATCAAAAGTTTCAAATTCCTGAGAATAATAACCAATACTGAGTCGATCGTCTTTGAGAATTTCACCACTATCGGGAGTAAGCATTTCCATAATAATTTTAATTAAAGTACTTTTACCAGCACCATTTTGGCCAACAAGAGAAATTCGTTCACCTCTTTTGATATCAAAATCAACGTTGTTTAAAACTTGTTTATTGCCAAAAGATTTGGAAATACCAACAGCTATAAGAGGAACTTCACCAATCCAATCTGGATCTGGTAGTTTCATTTTTATTTTTTTGACTTCAGGAGGCATTTGGGGCAAAGCTTCAACTAATTTTTCGATTCTTTTGGCTAAATTTAATTTTTGGCGAACACCCTTTTCAGAACGATTACCAGAAATTTTGAGTAAACCTTTTTTCATGTCGACAATGCGACGTTCTTGGGTGTGAATTTGATGAACGAGAACTTCTTCCTGTTCGCCTTTGAGTTTGACATAAAAAGAATAATTACCATTATATTCTTCAATTTTTTTAGTTTGAGAATTAACCTCAAGAATTTTGTCGATATTTTTGTCGAGAAGAGCCAGATCGTGAGAAATAATAATTAAAGTTTTGGGATAACGACCCAAAAAATTCATCATCCAAGCTTTGCCGGCAGCGTCTAAAAAATTTGTCGGTTCATCAAGAAGAAGAATATCTGGTTCGGCTAATAAGGCCCGAGCGATAGCTAATTTAGTTTTTTGACCACCACTTAAATGTTGAGGGGTATCTTCTAACAAAATTTGAGAAAGTTCGAGTTTGGCTAAAATTTTTAACATTTGATAATCCTCATGAGAATTAGCCGGATCAAGATAATCACAAACTGAATTGGCATGCTCCATTTTGTCATCACGTTTGACCTCTTGAGGAACTGACATAATTTGGCCACTAATATCGAATTTACCGTCTTCAGGAAAATCTTCTTTGGTAAGCAATTTAAATAAAGTTGATTTACCGGAACCATTAGCCCCAACTAAACCAACCTTACTGTTTTTGGCGACAAAAAAGCTGGCATCTTTGAAGATAGTATTATTACCATAAGAATAAAAGATGTTTTTGGCCAAAATCATGGGTTAATTTTATCATTAAATATAAATAAAATAGAAAAAGATATAATTGGATAATGAAATTTTTAGAAAAATTTTGGAAAAATTGGGGTTGGTTAGTAATTTTAGTATTATCATTTTTGGTTATTGGAAATAAGATAATTTTAGCCTCAGACTATCAAATTAAAAATTTTGAATCGGAAATTAATTTAAATCAGGATTACAGTTTGACAATCAAAGAAAAAATCGAAACAAATTTTTTGAGAGCAAGACATGGAATTTATAGAGTGATTCCATATATTTATAACCATAATGGAAAAACAATTAAGACTGATTTAAAAATTTTAAAAATAACTGATAAAAATGGTTTAAATATACCGTATGAAATATCTAACTATAATAAAAGTAAAAAAATTAAAATTGGTGACTCGGAAAAAATCATAAATGGTCAACAAGAATATATAATCGAGTACAAGGTGGATCAAGTGGTGTTGGATTATGGAAATGGTCCAGAAATTTATTGGAATGTAACTGGTAATGAGTGGGAAACGACGATAGAAAAAGCCAGAGCTAAAGTAGTGTCGCCTTTTGGAGAAATTATAAAAATTGAATGCTTTGGTTGTAAAAATAGTTTGACAAAAAACGAAGCGGTTTTTGATGGTGTTAAAGGATTAACAATTGTGGTTCAAATTGATAAAAATAATCGATTAAAAACCCCCGGATTAATAAAAAAAATTACTAATTTTATTGAAGGTAATTGGGGTTATTTATTGGCAGTAGTACCAACTTTTTTGATGGCTTGGGTGTGGTACAAAAAAGGTCGGGATAAAAAGTATTTATCAGATAATATTTACACTAAACCAGAAAACGAAAAAGAAAAAAATGTAAGTATTTTCGATAGACCACATCTACCATTGGTTTATGCCCCAATTAAGGGCTTGAGTTCGGCAGAAATTGGAACAATTTTGGATCAGAAAATTGATATCAACGATATAGTATCAGAGATTATAGAGTTGGCCAGATTGGGATTTTTGAAAATTAAAAAAACAGAAAAGAAAAAAATATTGGGAATTAAAGAAACCGATTACGAGTTAGTTAAACTTGATAAAAAAATAATTGATTTAAATGATTTTCAAAAAAATTTACTGGATAGTTTATTTGGTAATTTATATGTGATAAAAATTTCTGATTTAAAAAATAAATTTTATAAAAAATTGCCTAAGCTGAGGTCGGATATTTATAGTGAGCTTGATAAAAAAAGGATTAGTGATGGAAACTGGGAAAAGATCCAGGGAAAATGGATTGGAATTGTCTTTATCTTAAATTTTTTGGCGATATTTTTAATTATTTCATTATTTTTGAAAACTACAGGTAATGCCGGACCAATGGTAGTGACAATTGTAGGATTTATTCCAAGTATTATTTTGGCAGTTAAAATGCCCCGAAGAACAGCTTGGGGGTATAGTTTATACCGACAGATAATTGGATTGAAATATTATTTAGGAAAAGGAAAATGGCGGGAAGAAATTAGGGAAAAGAATTTATTTTTGGAAGAAATGTTACCAATAGCAATTTCTTTGGGAGTGGTTAATCAATTAGCTAAAAATATGAAGGATTTGGGAGTGGAGCCACCAAAATATTTTGAAGGAATAATAATAAATAATTTTGCTCATGATTTAAATAGTTTTAAATCTTCGATGGGAGCAAATTTAGCTTCAACTCCATCAGGAAATTCTAGTTGGTCTGGTGGAAGTGGTTTTAGTGGAGGAGGAAGTGGTGGTGGTTTTGGTGGTGGCGGAGGAGGTAGTTGGTAATATGAAACTAATAATAAAATTTTGGCGTGATTTGATAACATTTTTTTTAATAGCATTAACTGTTTGGTTAATTTGGACCCAAATTTTTGGCAGATTAGATAATCGATTACCGATAGTAATAGCCTTATTAATCACTTATATAGTTTCATCTTATTTAATTTTGCCAATATTAGTTAGAACAATTTTTTTAATTTCTAGAAAAGGGAGAATCCCCCGCTTTGTAACAGCCAGAGAAGGTTCGCATGTCGACCCAGTCAACATAATTTTAATTGGAACAGAAAAACAACTAAAAAATGCCTTTAAAAAAATTGGTTGGCATGGATCAGATAAATTTAATTTTAAAAGTATTTTAAAAACAATTTATACTTTTTTGTATAACAAATCATACGCAACAGCTCCAATAAGTTCATTATTTTTATTTGGGAGAAGACAGGATATAAATTTTCAACAAACTATAGGATTGAGTCCAAAAAAAAGACATCATATTAGATTTTGGGGAATAGATGTAAATGAAATAGAAGATCCTTTGGATATAAAATTTTGGACAAAAAAAAGAAAAATAAAATTAAACGAATGTTTAAGTTGGGTTGGAGCTGGTAGTGAAGATATTGGATTAGGTTTTACTAAATTTACTTTTAAAATTTCTCATCGAGTGAATCATAGAGTGGACCATGAAAGAAAATATATTCTTGATTCATTGAGAAAAAATAAATTAATAGGAAAAGTTATTTATTACAAACCAGGTAAATTTAA
>CAZICU010000029.1:0-1354 GCA_964537905.1 uncultured Gammaproteobacteria bacterium | reverse complement strand
TTTATTTAAAACTTTCAACCTTCATAGAATACCCCATAACCTCTCCAACATCAGTAATTGTACCAATTACTGTCACTAAATTATCTTTTTTTAATCCAGCTACAATATCCTGTTGCTCTTGTGTAACATAACACATAATGGTGGTAAATGAAAAATCATCGTTGATTGGGCTTAAACTAATGTATTTACCAGAGCTATCGATATTTGATAGTCTACCAGTGAGCTCTATATATTTATCTTTATAGATATTACTTGCATTCAACGCATTCTCTTTTAAGGCGTCTACTAATGTATCTGTTTTAACAATAACCGGGCTAGGTTTTGGAGCGTTTGTCGTTATTTTATTAGGTGTATTTGAATTACTATTTGTAGATAAATTTTTATCACCACCAGGCATATTGGAAATCATTACAATAACAACAAGTATAAGTATCCCAGTTAATATTTTATGTTTAACAAACCAATTCCTCTGATCTGTTTGACAATGGGGACATTTTTTAGCTTTACTATCGATTTCTGTTTGGCAACTTTTGCATTTTTTCATTTTATTTTAAAATAAATTAAAAAATAATGTGACCGTAAGTAAGATGACCAAGTTTACCTAAAATAAGGTCTTTGTCAATAGTAAATCAGACTTGGTATTGGATAAAATTAACAGAATAATGCCATTAATATATGATTATAGATAAGAGATCAAACGTTAAACAAAAAAAATGGGGTTTAAATTATTTAACTTAACAGATACAATTAATTTATATTAATTGAATAAAAAATATGGATACAAAATCATTTTTATTAGCAAAAAATTATTTAGGAAAAATAGTTAATGTGGTTATTGATCGTCCTCTAGGTTCTACTCACCCAAAATGGAATTTTGAGTATTTAGCTAATTATGGCTATTTAGAGGGTGTTATGGCTCCTGATGGAGAAGAATTAGACGCCTATGTTTTAAAAGTAGATAAACCCTTAGAAAAATTTACTGGAAAAGTCATTGCTATAGTTCATAGAATAGATAATGATGATGATAAATTAGTTGTTATTCCAGAAGCAGAAACTATATCAGATGAAGAAATTGAAAAAATGGTCGAATTTCAAGAAAAGTGGTTTAAACATCAAATTGTTAGAAACTAATTTTTTAAAATGGATATTTTGTCTAGAATCCTTTAATAACTGTCTCATCTTTATCAATTAAATCAGTAAATTTAGATATAAACGATGGTAATCCAAATTGTAGGCAGTTTTGTATTACAGGCTAATTTAGCGGAAAATGTTGAAATTTAAGTATATTTAACAACAGGTTAGGGATTATTTGATATAACGACAGGGTCGCACAGCACAACAAAGGTCTGGCGGA
>CAZICU010000028.1:3609-7564 GCA_964537905.1 uncultured Gammaproteobacteria bacterium | reverse complement strand
TGAGATTAAATAAAGTTTCCGAATCAAAAAAATTTGAAGATGAAATTGATTTATCAGCCTTCGATATTAATTCTGACGACAAACGAAAAATTTCAATTCAAACCGCAGTTAATGGTATTATTAAACCCAGATTAGAAGAAATTTTCCAACTTTTATATTCCAAAATTGATCAAAGTGGATTTTTAACTTCTATTCCCGCCGGTATAGTTCTTACTGGTGGTGGAGCTCAAACAATTAATATCAAAGAAGTTTGTGAAAAAATAATTCCTTTACCACTTCGTATTGCTAGTCCTCCAAAAGTTGGTGGAATTATTGATGACATTATTAATCCAGCTTATAGTAGTTCTATTGGTATTCTCATGTTTACCAACGAAAATAAAAAATCTATTTCATCAACCAAGAAAAACAAAATATCTGTTGGCGGAGCTTTTGGAAAATTCAAAAAAATTATTGAGTCTTTAATGCCTTAATTATATGGGTCTTATAAAAACACTTGCTGGTCAATTTGCTAAAATTAAAGTCATTGGAATCGGTGGTGGTGGTAATAATGCCATAAATTCCATGATTAGTGAAGATAGTATCAAAGGAGTTGATTTTATTGCTGTCAATACCGATTCCCAAGCTCTTTTAAATTCATTAGCTCCGATCAAAATTCAAATTGGGGAAAAACTAACCAAAGGTTTAGGGGCTGGAGGAAATCCTCAAATGGGTCAAAAAGCAGCCGAAGAATCGCGTGAAAGAATTAAAGAAGTTTTAGTTGGAACTGATATGCTTTTTATTACCGGAGGCATGGGTGGGGGAACTTGTACTGGATCTGCCCCCATAATTGCCGAAATCGCCAAAAAAGAATTAGGAATTTTAACCATTGCTGTAGTTACTAAACCATTTATGTTCGAGGGAACTCGTCGAATGATTAATGCCGAAGAAGGTATTTCTCAACTTCGCAATAATGTTGATACTTTGATTGTTATTCCTAACCAAAAAGTTATGGAAATAGTCAACACCAAAGCTACTCTTTTAGAAGCCTTTAAAATTGCCGATTCTGTTCTCAATAAAGGAACCAAAGCTATTGCTGATTTAATTACAGTTCCCGGTCTTATTAATCTTGACTTTGCTGATATAAAATCAGTTATGAGTAATGCTGGCTCAGCTTTAATGGGTGTTGGTGAAGCCGAAGGAGATAATCGAGCTAAGATGGCTGTTCAAGCTGCTATTGAATCTCCACTAGTTGAAGCCACCATCGAAGGAGCCAGAGGAGTTCTAATTAATGTCACTGGCGGCTCAGACTTAACCATGTCTGAAATAGAAGACGCTGCTCAAACTATTACTCAAAAGGCTGCTCCAGATGCCAATATTATTTTTGGAGCCACCATTGATGAAACACTTAAAGGTAAAATAAAAATCTCTGTTATTGCTACTGGTTTTGATAATACCAAAGCTCACTTTTTTCAAAATATTAAAAAACCTATAGCTGAAACCAACCCTATTCCTAGTTTAGCTTCTCCATCAGAAACCGATTCCAATAATGAAACAAAAGAAATTTCTACTCAAGAAATTCAAAAATTTCTAAAAAATAAAGATATCCCCGACGGAATAGATATTGTTGATGAATTCGATATTCCCGCTTTTTTAAGAAAGAAAAATTAAACTTCAAAAAAAATCTTCAATAAGATATACTCAAATATAATGTCTTTCAAGACTAAAGAAAATAAATTTTCTACTATTAAAACGGTCATTGAAAATCAAATAATTAATGTCTTAGATTTTCTTTTTACTGATAATCAAATTACTGAAACTGAAGTCATTTACGTCTCTCGTTATATTTTAAAAAATATTGATACTACTAATTCTATTTCTGATCTATTTAAACAAACTCGTCAGTTTGTCAATCAATATCCTCTCTTTAAAGATAGTCTTCAAAAAACCATTATCGCTTTAAATAAATCTTATGACGATTGATAATCATCAAGAGTCAAAACCACCAGTTCCAAACGTAACTAAACCAAAAGATATTCAATTATCCAAACCAGAACATAAAAAAATATCTGAAAAAATTACTGATCTTAGGGATAAAATCAGTAAAATATTTAACAGAAGAGAAATAAACAACCAAGAACCAAAAGAAACTTTTGAAGAATTATCATCATTGACTATTCCAGAAGATAAAACAGAAAAAATAATTCCACCACCCATTCTAGACACTACCCAACAAAATCAAGAAGAAATTAATAAATTAACCAAAGATATTAAAAATCTTCAACCAGAGCCAGTCAAAGCGCCAGAACCAATTAAACCTCCTGAAAGAACTCTTTTCCCCGACCGTCCTAGTTTGTATGATCAACATCACCAAAAATACGATAATGAACTTAAAACATTAGAAGGAAAAATTAATCGGCTCAAAGATATTTTTGAATTAAAAAAAGCTGGAGTTAAAAAAGCTGCCCATACTTATGATGGTCTTCGTTCTCGAGGCATCCCTCGGGATCAAATTATAGGAAATCACAATGATGTTGAATCTCCACCAAGTACTAATAAAATATTTAATAGAATTATGTCTTCTCAAATAAGATTTTTTAATATTTTACCCTCAGCTATAGATCGTCTCTATTCTCTTGACCAATTTAATTTAGATTCATTTTCTTCAAATGAAAATCTACGTTTGTTAACGATACGCGCTCAAATTATACACCGTCTAACAGATAAACAGTTTAATAAAATAAAAAATCAATTAAATCATTACTCATTTTTATCAAATTTCTATATTATTCAATTTTTTAATAGAAAAAAACTTTCACCAGACACTCTAAATGCCTTGTCGTATTTAAAAAAAGAATATTTTTCTGATCCACAAAACGAAACTAAATTAAATTTATTTTTAAAAAAAAATAGTTCTATTGATCATATGTTCACCGGTATTATTCATTACAAAAAACATAAAGAAGGAATTAGCGAATTAATAGAAAACCTAGCAAAATCAGATATTAACGATGGTCAAAAAATTAATATTCCAAAAGAACTACGTCGATTTTCCACAAAAAACGAAACCTCTTTTTTAAACTTTTTCTCGGAATTAAAAAATCGAGACGAACAAAAATTTTTAATTGAGGAAAGTTTTGACTTAAATCATTCTTTAGATTTTGAAAATTTTATCAAACGTTATTTTGACAATGACCTTCAACCAAATTTTAAATTTTATTGTGATTTTATTTCTTCAACAGAACCATCCAACACTCCTGTGAAAATTCCTAATCGAATACTTGAATCAATCAAAGATCAATACTCAAAAAAATTTTTTGAAATAATATCTAATTTACCTGAAAGACAATTTCAACATTTTTTATTAAATCAAAAAAGAGAAGCTTACCAATTTAAGTATTTTAACAATCAAGGCCAATTAAATTTTTCTTTTTACGAAGGACTTTTAACTTGTCCAGATATAAATATAAAACCAATACTAATAGAGCATCTTCCCGGATTACCAGAAAATGATCAAAAAAATATAAATTTAATTTCTCGAATAACTTCACAAAGTTCTATTAATGATAACTTTAAAATTCGAAATTTTTTATCTAAAAGATATCAAGATATTAATTTATTTTTCAATCCAGAATCATCCAAACCTACTTCTTTCCTTTTTGAAAGTCTAGTTAGAAATCTTTCTTTTCCAGATCTAACAGATTCTGGTTTTTTAAGGTCTAATCTTACTGATGAAGTTATTTCCAATTTCTCTCCTGAAGATCAAACGCTATGGAAAGGAATAAAAGAATTAAAAAATATTGATCATAGTATTTTAATAAAAATCATTTCTAATAAGTCTCCTGACAACCCCTATTTTAACGAAAACAATCAGCCTACTTCCTTTTTTTTTGAAAGTCTAATTAAAAATAAAAATATTAATTTAGATCTAACAGATTCTGGTTTTTTAAGGTCTAATCTTACTGATGAAGTTATTTCC
>CAZICU010000028.1:0-3509 GCA_964537905.1 uncultured Gammaproteobacteria bacterium | reverse complement strand
TTTTTTAAGGTCTAATCTTACTGATGAAGTTATTTCCAATTTCTCTCCTGAAGATAAGAAATTTTGGAAATTTTTATTAGAAAAAAATCTTTCTCTTGAATATAAAAAAAAGATAATTTCAAACATTACTTTTAAGTTGATTATTAATAATAGAGAACAATTAGCCAAAGACAGCGGTGATATCGATTTCTTAAATAATATTATTGGTATGTTTGGAAAAAAGAATGAATCAATTATTAATGGTTATCTCGAAAGCCTTACCTCTGGGAAAATCACTAAAAAAGATAAACAACTAGTTCTGGAATTTTTAAAAGAATTTTCCATTTTAACTCCAAATATAATTAAATGTTACAAAGAATCAAAACAAAACCATACCGAAAAATTATTTATTTCTAATCTAAAAGAAATCAGTCAAAAATTAACCTCTTCGAAAAGTATTAGTAATGATGAGTCTCAATCTCCTTATTACCAAGAATTAATTAAACATGTCTATCCCCACAATTCCGGTTCTTGGACTAGTTATGAAAGCAACAATTCTTGTTCAGATCGTAGTAGTGATCTTTCTCAATTTAATATCAAAGATGTTTATCAAATCGATTTACTAAGTCAAAGTAATATTAAGATTAAAGAAGGTGAACAAATAGATATTAACATTCAAGATCGACTCGAAAAACAAATTTTGCAAGTTTTTAAAAATCTTCAAAAGATAAATTTTGACAAAGAAGTTGGTAATCAACAACTCCATCAACAAGCAGACGAACTTCTTAGTCAAATTAATCTTCCAAATATTGATTTATCAAAATTATCTATTGAAGATAAGTTATTTGTCATCACCTCAGAATCAATCTATCATCACCAAAAAATTAATCCCAATGATATAAAAAATCTACTAATTACTTATGAGTTTGTTAATTTTGAAGATATCCAAAATTTCATCCAAGGGACAAACGATAAAGTCAATCAAGCAAAAAATAAAACCTATGCTCATCTATGTGAGTTAAATAATTTTTATTCTGATCGAATTAAAGAAGTTAATAAAAGAATCATCGAATCTGTTTCTGTTAACCCACAAGTTAGCAAACTTTTTCCATCATATTTTCAAAGTTTGTCTCAAGAAAATACTCAACAGTCAACTCATGGCAGTATCAATAAACTTCAGCTTGATAAATTAGGTCTAAGTAATGGATTCATTGATCAAATAACCAAAACTCTACAACAACGTTCTCCTGATAAAAAATACAGTCCAGATCAAATTAAAAGAATGCTTCATATGTACGAAACTATTACTCAAGGTTTAACCGAATCGAAATCAAATTCACCCAAAAAAATCACTCAAGCATTTTATGGTCAATTCAAATCTCAACGAGATAAAACTTTTAAATTTCTAAATCAATTAGGTAGTGATTACATAGATCCTCGCTCCATTCATTTAGATGAAATCAATCTTCAAAACGCCGAGGATCTATATCAATCAATCGAAAGTGGTAACTATAATCAAGAAGAATTTTTAGCTTATACAGCTCAAAAATTTATTGATATTTTTACCAATGAAAGACAAGAACTCGACACGGAACTTTCCAAATATATATCCACTAACAATAACGAAAGAAAAATATTAAATGCCTATATTACAAAAACCAAATCTAGCGCCAACGCTCGTATGGTTGGAGGTGTTTGTGTTTCTGGTGATAATCCAAGTAAAAGTAAAAAGACAAATATGTGGGATATGCCAAATTATTTTCAAATGGTTTTTCAAGACCCTAAAACTTCACAATGTCTCGGCTTATGTCTTCTTCATCATTTTAAAGAAAATGGTAAAAAAATTCTTACTGTCTCATTTAACCCTTCAAGTACTTATCTCTACTCAATCGATGAAGCTTCACTTTTTAACGGAATTTATAGCCAACTTAAAGACTTTGCTAATCAAAATGGATTTGATATGATAACCACCTCTCAAAACACAACAATTCGTACTAATCGTACCGGAGGATTATTTGAACAAACTATAAATAAAAAAATTTCTCAAATTAATAAAACTTTCAGTTTTTCTGAAGGAAAACAGTTTTCCTATTCACCAAATTATAAAATCAAAGATATGGACGTAATCTGGGAAAAATAATAAATACAATTATCTCTTAACTACTCAATAATTAAAATATTAAAATCAATCCATAATTTTGTCAAAAAACATTTTTTATTCTTATAAAGAGAATATCATCTCTTTTCTCTAGTGTATAATACTTTTATCAATGAATTTATCAAATTCAAAAATAATTATCATTAAATAGTCACGTAATCTCGACAAGTCGAGATTACGTGACATATCAAAATCCTTCATTTGAAGGATTTTTTTGTAAAATACACTATGTCAAAATTCAAAAATCTTCCTCAAAACGTCAGTTTTACTACTCTCGAAGAAGATACTATCAAATTTTGGAAAGATAAAAAAATATTCGAGAAATCAATTGAATCTCGTCCAAAAGAAAACACTTATAGTTTTTATGATGGTCCTCCATTTATCACTGGAATGCCACACCATGGGCATTTATTATCTAGTATTGCTAAAGATATTATTCCTCGATACCAAACCATGAAAGGTAAAAAAGTTAAACGAGTTTGGGGTTGGGATTGTCATGGCCTTCCAGCTGAAAACAAAGTCGAAGAAAAACTTGGATTAAAATCTAAAAAAGATATTGAACAAATTGGTGTTAAAAAATATATTGAAGAATGTTATTCCTATGTTCAAAATGTTTCTCAAGAATGGCCTTGGTATATTGACCACATCGGTCGTTGGGTAGATTACGAACATGCCTACAAAACCATGGATTTAAATTACATGGAAAGTGTTATGTGGGTATTTTCTGAATTGTATAAAAAAGGTTTAATTTACAAAGGATGCCGAACTTCACTTTTTTGCCCTCGTTGTTCCACTCCACTTTCCAATTTCGAAATTGCCATGGATAACTCCTACAAAGATGTCGAAGATCCAGCCATTTCTATTAAATTTAAACTAAAAGATCGCGCTACTTATATTTTGGCTTGGACTACTACTCCTTGGACTCTTCCTGGAAATTTAGCCTTAGCTGTCAATAAAGATGAAATTTATACCGAAATTAAGGTTAATAATGAAAATATTATTTTAGCCAAAGCTCGAATAGAAACCGTTTTGGGTGATCAAAAATATGAAATAGTTAAAGAATTCAAAGGTCAAGAATTAATTGGAGTTTCCTATGAACCTCTCTATAATTTTTTTGAAGTAATTCCAAACGATTATAAAATTTATCATGCTGATTTTGTTTCTATGGTCGATGGTACTGGCATAGTTCATATCGCCCCAGGTTTTGGTGAAGATGATTCTGTTTTTGGTAAAGCTAATAATTTATCTATTATTAACCACGTTGATGATGAAGGTAAATTAATTGACAAAGTTACCCCCTTTGCTGGTTTATTTGTCAAAAAAGCCGATCCTTTGGTTATCGAAGATTTAAAAAATCGCAATTTACTTTTCA
>CAZICU010000027.1:0-7695 GCA_964537905.1 uncultured Gammaproteobacteria bacterium | reverse complement strand
AGTTTTATGATTGATGTTAGTCAAGGAAAAATCATACTAGAAAGTAGACCTGAATTTGAATTTGAAAATGAAGGAGTGTTAAACCCGGCTTGTGTGGTAAAAGATGAAATAATTCATATGTTTTACAGGGCAGTAAAAAAGGGTAATTTTTCTACAATAGGTTATTGTCAAATAAAAGATGAAAAAATTATATACCAATCAAATGAGCCGATATTAACTTCTGAATATAGATACGAAAGTCATGGAATAGAAGATCCAAGAATTACTTTTTTGGATAATAAATATTACATGTTTTATACTGCTTATGATGGTCAAAGTGCAGTAGTAGCTTATGCAGTAAGTAATGATTTGAAAAAATGGGACAAAAAAGGATTGATCAGTCCTCAAATTTCTTATGATGAAGCTGAAGATATTTTTAAACAGTCAGGAGTCGGAGAAAAATATACTTTTTACGAAGAAACTTTTAGACGAAATAGATCTAATACAGTTAAGCTGTGGGAAAAAGATGCGATGCTTTTTCCAAAAAAAATTAACGGTAAATATGCCATGATTCATAGAGTATTACCAGGAATACAAATTTGTTATTTTGATAATTTTGATCAATTAACTCAAAATTTTTGGAAAGATTATTTAAAAGACTTAAAAAATTATTTGATTTTAGATCCAGAATTTAGTCACGAAAATGCTTATATTGGAGGGGGGTGTGTCCCGATAGAAACAGATAAAGGTTGGTTATTAATTTATCATTCAGTGGAAACCAATGTAAAAAAAGGAAATATTTATCATGCCTCAGTGGCTTTATTAGATAAAGATGATCCAACTGAAGTTAAAAAAGTTCTTCCTTATCCATTATTTTCTCCAGAACATGAATGGGAAAAATCAGGAATTATAAATAATGTTGTTTTTCCCACCGCAACAATTTTAAACGGTGATATTTTATCGATTTATTATGGAGCGGCTGATTTTAGAATTGGTCTAAGAAAAGTTATAATTTCTGATTTATTAAAGGAATTAGGTTAATGAAAACAAGAAAACCAATTAAAGTAATTTATGTATCAACCTATATCCCCCAAAAATGTGGCATAGCAACTTTTACCAAAGATGTAACTAGTGCTATTAATTTGATTAATCCAAAAGCTTTGGGAGAAATAATGGTGATAACTAAGGAAAATGAAAATATAGAATTTCCTTGGGAAGTAAAACATAAAATTAAATTTGAAAATAAAGAATCTTATTTGGAAGCAGCTGAATATATTAATAATTCATCTTGTGACATTATATTAGTAGAACATGAATTTGGAATTTTTGGAGGAAAATGCGGTGAATATTTACTTGATTTTTTGAAAGCTGTAAAAAAACCTAAGGTAATGACATGCCATACATTAATAGAAGATGTTGAAAGCGATTATGGAAAATTATTTAAAGAATTAATTAATCAAATAGATGGTATAACAGTTATGACTCAATATAGCGCTAAAAGATTAATTAAATTATATGGAGTAACTAAAAATAAAATAGCGGTAATTCCTCATGGAACACCAGATGTCGGTTATAATTCAGAAAATTTATATAAAAAAAAGAAAAAATTAGAAGGAAAATTAATTTTAGGAAATATAAATTTACTGTCAGTAAATAAAGGAGTTGATTATTCCATTGAAGCAGTGGCCGAAATAGCTAAAAAATATCCAGAAGTATTGTATTTAGTGATTGGTCAAACTCATCCAAATATATTAAAAAATGAGGGAGAAAAATATCGAGAATCTCTTAAAGAAAAAATTAAAAAACTAGGTATTAAAAAAAATGTAAGATTTATAAATAAATATTTAACATTGGAAGAATTAATAAGTTGGTTAAGATTAATCGATATTTATATAACGCCATATTTAGAAAAACAACAATGTTCCTCAGGAGCTTTGGCTTATGCGGTAGGAGCGGGAAAAATCTGTATTTCAACCGGTTACTTATATGCCAAAGAAATTTTAGATGAAGGAAGAGGAATAATTGTTCCGTTTAAAGATTCAATGGCGATTGCTAAATCGGTGATTAAAATATGGGAAGATTCAGAGAAGAAAAAAGAGATGAAAAAAAAGGCTTATGAATATGGCAGATTTATGACATGGCCAAGTGTAGCTTTGCAACATTTGGATTTTTTTAATCAAATAATTAGAAAAAATGCCAACAAAAAAAAGAAAGCAAATTGAATACTTACTTAAAATAACTGATAAAATCGGTATAATTGAACATTGTTTAAAGAATAAACCGAATTATAAAGAAGGTTGGTGTGTAGATGATAATGCTAGAGCAATACAAGTAGGCTTAATATATGGATTGGATAAAAAAATCATTGATATTTATTTTAATTTTTTGAAAAAAGCCTGGATTAGAGGAAAATTGTTTAATGACCTAAATCAAGATTTAAGTTGGAAAAAAAATTTTTTGATTAATGGAGAACATTGCGGTAGGACATTATTTACTTTGGGAGAAATGATAAAAAATAATTATCGAAAAGATGAAGCTATAAATTTATTTAATAAAATTTATTTTTTAATTAAAAAAAATAAAACAGAATATTTGAGAGTCATAGCTCAAACAATTTTAGGACTGCAATTTTATAAAAGTAAAAAGATTAAATTTTGGGCAGATAAATTAATTGAAAAATACAATCAAGAAAGTGATGATGATTGGAAATGGTTTGAGAAAAATATTTCTTACGATAATGGAAGAATACCAATGGCATTACTAGTGGCTTATAAAAAAACTAATAATAAAGATTATTTAAAAATAGGAATTGAATCTTTAAATTTTTTAATAAAAGAAACTTGGGATAAAAATAAAAAATGTTTTTCTTTTCCTGGAGATAAAGGCTGGTTTACAAAAAATGGATTAAAAATCAATTTTGATCAACAACCAATAGAAGCTGGAACAATGGTTGAAGTTTGCTCTATGGCTTATAAAATTACAAAAAAAATAAAATATAAATTGATGGCTAAAAAAGCGTTTGAATGGTATTGGGGAAAAAATATATTGAAATTAAAAATGATAGATCAAAAAACTGGCGGAGTTTTTGATGGATTAAACGAAGATGGAAAAGTTAATCAAAATCAGGGAGCAGAATCGATTTTGTCTTATTTGATAGCAGCCAAAGAAATAGAAAAATTTAAATTTGACTAAGCTTGATGGTTTTGAGTTGTTGTTGCCAACTGGTTTCGATTTGAGACCAAATATTTTGAATAGAACATTTACCAGAAAGAACACAAGGTTTGTGACCCAGACAACTGACCATAGCTTTGTTTTCGCCAAGAATTACCAATAAATCATAAAAAGATTTTTGTTGCCAATTGGGAGCCAATTTGTAGCCACCACTTTTGCCTTCTTGAGAAATAATTAACCCCCCATTGACCAATAAAGTAGCTAATTTAGATAAAAAACTCTTAGGTAAAAATAATTTTTGAGCGGCTTCTTTGAGACAAATGGTGGTGTCGAGATTTTTGGCCAGGTAAGAAATAAAGACAATGGAATATTCGACTTTTTTGGGAATAGTAATCATAAATTGATTAAAGAATTTTTAATTTTTTTGATGGCTTCAAGACCAATATAAGCACAGCGTTTGCGAACACTGCTTAATTCGATACCCATTTCATTTTCGATTTCGGCACCACTCATTTGTTGAACTTGAGTAATTTTTTTGCCTTTGATCATGTCCATAAGAATGTCGGTAGCAGCAACAGAAATAGCACAACCACTACCCTCGAATTTGGCGTCAGTAATAGTATTGTTTTTGACTTCGAGCCAAATTTTTATTTTGTCGCCACAAAGAGCATTAACTTCTTCTACCTGAATACCATGAGTAATATTGCCTAAGTTCCTAGGATTTTTGTAACGTTCAAGAATAATCTCTTTGTATAAATCGTCCATATTTTAGGAAAAAATTTTAACAACGTAATTAAGACCGTCGATTAGTTTATCAATATCTTTGCGGGTATTATAAAGACCTAAACTAATGCGAGTAGTACCGGTATTAAAACCAAAAAGTTGATGCAAAGGCATGGCGCAATGAAAACCAGTGCGAACGGCAATATTGAATTTTTGAGACAAAAGATCACCAATGTCGTGAGAGGTGGGTGATTTTGGCTTAGTAAAGCTAAAAGAGATAACACCTAGACGTTGGTTATTATTGATTGGGCCAAGAATTTTTAGATCAGAAACAGTATTTAATTTTTGAAAAAGATAATTGGTTAAATTTTGTTCGTGTTGAGTAATTTTTGACCAACCAATTTTTTGAATAAATTTTATACTTTGAGACAAAGCGATGGCTTGGGCAATTGGCGGAGTGCCGGGCTCGTAACAAAATGGTGGATTATCGAGAATAGTTTTGTCCCAAAAAACTTCTTTGATAGCTCCCCCACCGAAAATAGTTGGCGTTATGGATGAATAAATTTTTTGATTAACATAAAGAACGCCAATGCCGGTCGAGCCATAAAGTTTGTGACCAGAAAAAGCGTAAAAATCGACATCTAAGTCAACCATATCAACTGGAAAATGAGCCACAGCTTGAGCACCGTCAACTAAAACTAATATTTTTGGGTTGATTTTTTTGATGGTTTGAACAATTTTTTTGATGGGATTAATAGTTCCTAAAACATTGCTGACATGAGTTAAAGCGACAATTTTGGTTTTGGAAGTAATTAATTTTGATAAAGATTTTTGATCAAGTAAAAAATCAGCGGTAACTGGAATATATTTTAATTTGGCTTTTTTGATTTTGACTAATTGTTGCCAAGGAACCAAGTTAGAATGATGTTCCATTTGAGTAATAATAATTTCATCACCAGATTTGATATTTTGATAGCCCCAACTTTGAGCAACTAAATTAATTGAGGCGGTAGTACCGGAAGTAAAAATAATTTCGTTTGACTTAGTGTTAATAAAATCAGCAACAATTTGACGAGATTGATCATATGCTTCTGAAGCAATTTGGGAAATTTGATAAAGACCACGATGAATATTGGCCGAATACTGGGTGTAATATGCCATTTCTGATAAAACAACAGAGGCGGGTTTGAGACCAGTGGCGGCACTATCAAGATAAACCAGATCGGGATTATTTTGAAAAATAGGAAAATTATTTTTCATAATTAAATTTCTAAAAAAGATTTAATGATTAAGTCTAGAGCAAGGTCGCGGGAAAAACCACGAGACATAAGATAAAAAAGTTGTGATTGATCGACTGGACCAATGGTTGAGGCGTGAGAAGCTTGGACTTGATCATTACTGATTTCTAATTCGGGAATAGAGACAGCTTTACTATCGTCACCAATTAACAAAACAGAATGTTTAAGAAAAGCCTGAGCATTGTCGGCTTGGTGATTGATGCGAATCAGACCTTTGAGAGTCAGATGACCACCAGGCATGACCACAGCTTTGATAAGAGTATTACCGGTAGTATGGGAAGCAGTAAACTCCATGATAGTTTCTAAATTTACGGTTTGACCAGACTTAACCAAAATATTTTTGGTGAAAGTTTGACTATGGTGAGACTGATTTAAAATTTGGTGATATTTCATGCGACGCTAGCCTCCATTTGTAAATTGATGAGACGATTGAGCTCTAAACTATATTCCATGGGTAATTCTTTGACAATTGGCTCAACAAAACCATTGACAATCATACTTTCGGCTTCATTTACCGAAAAACCCCGAGACATAAGGTAAAAAAGTTGATCTTGACCAATTTTACTGACAGTGGCTTCGTGTTCGATAAAGGCTGATTTTTCTGAATTTTTATTAGTCGGATAAGTGTCGGAACGAGAATTTTTGTCTAAAATAAGGGCGTCGCAAACAACTTTGGAACGAGCATTGGTGGCACCTTGACTAATATAAACAGTACCGCGGTAACTACTACGACCACCGTTGAGACTGATAGATTTAGAGACAATACGACTAGTAGTGTTGGGGGCTAAATGAATAGCTTTGGCACCAGCATCAAGATGTTGAATACCGGAAGCAACAGCAATGGACAGAACTTCGGCGTGAGCCCCTTGGCCGTTTAAAATATTGCTAGGATATTTCATAGTGATTTTACTACCAAGATTACCGTCAACCCATTCCATGACACCATGAGCCTCAACTTGAGCCCGCTTAGTAACTAAGTTGTAGACATTGGTCGACCAATTTTGAATAGTAGTATAACGAACGCGAGCATTTTTTTTGACAAAAACTTCAACCACAGCGGCATGAAGAGAATCGGTGGAATAAATGGGAGCAGTACAACCTTCGATATAATGAACAAAAGAACCTTCGTCAGCAATAATTAAAGTCCGTTCGAATTGACCCATCTTTTGGCTATTAATGCGAAAATAAGTTTGCAAAGGTAGCTCAACATGAACATTTTTGGGGACATAAATAAAGGAACCACCAGACCAAACGGCACTATTTAAAGAAGCAAATTTATTATCGTCAGGGGGAACAATTTTGCCAAAATGTTGCCAAACTAACTTGGGATATTTTTTGAGAGCTTCGTCCATACCACAAAAAATAACGCCCTGATCGGCTAATTTTTTCATCAACGAACCATAAATAACTTCGGACTCATATTGAGCTTTGACACCGCCAAGATATTGTTTTTCGGCTTCGGGAATACCAAGTTTGTCGTAAGTATTTTTGATTTCAAGAGGAACTTCATCCCAAGTGTGACCTTCTTTGTCGGTAGGCTTGAGATAATAAAAAATATCGTCAAAATTTATACTGGATAGATCAGGGCCCCAAGTGGGCATGGGTTGGTTGGAAAAATACTGATAGGAACGAAGACGAAAATTTAACATTTTATCATCTTCATGTTTAAGAAGAGAGATGGTCTTGACTACATCTGGATTAATTCCTGATTTGGTTTTGAATACAGAAATTTCTGGAGAAGAAAAACCGTATTCATAGGGTGATTTTTTATAAGATGTGGTTGGCATAATTTTATGAATTAAAACCGGAGGCAATAATTTTTTGAGCTAAAGAAGCGTCGCCAGAAGTTTTAATTTTGCCTTTTTCCAGAACTAAAACTTGGTCGGGTTTAAGATATTCTAAAATTTTGGGCGCATGAGTGATGATTAAAATAGTTGAATTTAAATTTTGGGCTAATTTTTGGATCCGAAGAGAAATGGTTTTGAGAGCGTCGACATCGAGACCAGAATCGATTTCGTCGAGAATTAAATATTTAGGAGCCGAAACCAACATTTGAAGAACTTCCATTTTTTTACGTTCACCACCAGAAAAACCGTCGTTAAGACTTCGATCGAGTAATTCATTTTTTATACCTAAAGTGTCGGCTTCAAAAGCTAACCAACTGCGAAATTCAGACAAAGATATTTTTTGATCGGGATGAAATTTTTTAAAAATTTGCCAAAGAAAATTTTTAATGTTTAAACCAGGAATAGCCACTGGAGATTGATTAGATAAAAAAATACCCAAACTAGCTCGCTTGTCAGGAGAAAATTGGGAAATATCCTTTTTACCTAAAATGATTTTTCCCGAGGTAATTTGATAATTGGGATGACCAGCAAGAGTCAGAGCAATAGTTGATTTACCACTACCATTTGGACCCATAAGAGCAGTAATTTGACCATTTTTTAGGTCAAAAGTAATATCTTTAAGAATTGATTTTTTATCAACAGAAACAGAAATATTTTTAAATTGAATCATACTAAGA
>CAZICU010000026.1:0-8396 GCA_964537905.1 uncultured Gammaproteobacteria bacterium | reverse complement strand
AACTAATTAATTTTTTTATTTTGTTTTGCTACTTACTACTAGCTAATAGCTAATTAACTAATTAATTTTTTTATTTTGTTTTGCTACTTACTACTAGCTAATAGCTAATTAACTAATTAATTTTCCATTGGCTAAAAGCTTTAGTTAGTTGAGTTGGAATCAAAAATAATAATTCTGGTTTGTAATTAACTAATACTGACGGATTAGTATTGTTTAAATTTTTTGGATACAGACTTCTCACAAATTCCACATTAGAAACCCCATGAATCATTCCATTAACTACCAACTGATTTACTGCAGTAGTTGAACTTTCATCTGTAGCCGCCGCCACTATTTTATTTCCCACCAATATAGCATCAATTATATTTACATTTGGATTAATAGTTATTGTTCCTCTGGTTATTACCATCACAAAACTACTTGTAGCTAAATCTTGATTTATTTCCAAATCACCATCAACAAAAACAACCCCTTTTACCGCTTTTATTCTTGACCAAGTATCACTTGCCTCAACAAAAGTTGTTCCCACTCCTTTCGACTTAAAATAATCTGATTTCAATTGATCATAAGCATAAATTTTAAAACTGAAATTACCTTCATCAGTTTTTTGAGCTTGATCAAATCCAGAAACAGAAGAATTCGATTTTGTATAAATACCTCCATTATTTACTGTCGAGGCACAATTCATCCCATTTGCCGCACAAGTTGTAATTGGTACATAATTAGTTACTTTTCCTTTTGCTAAAATACTTCCATTATTAACTTGATACCAAGATCTTTGATCAATAGTCGAACTACAACTTAATTGATCTGTTCCATCACCTTCAGCACAAGTGTTAGTACTACCCTCACATCCCCAAACATATTCTGATTCATTTGAATCATTTATATAATCATGATTAGCGTCTTTAGGATCATAAACGGGAGTTCCTCGAAGACATAAATCACTCGGTGTTGTTCCTAAAATATTTGAATTACAAGCTCCATTTACTACTGGTTGATTAGTACATCTAGTCGTCCGACAAACTGGACTATTACTTCCACCACATAAACCGTTACAAGTCCAAACATTATTTATTCCTCCAACCACAACTTGAGTTGTTCCCACACCTGCTGTTCCCGAAGTACAAGTACCAGTACTCACCCCACAACTACCATTAACTGTTCCACAAGATTGTGTTGATGAACCAACACATAGATCTCCTGCACAATCTGGTGATGGATTAGTACAACTTCTTGATTGACTACAATCACTACAAACACTCCAGCTACTCCAACCTCCATCAACCACTGAACAATCAAGAGCCGAACAACCAACATCAGTCGCGGCAACTACCGGACAGCTACCATCAATTCCCAAACAATTCCATAAATCATAAATACCCACTCCATCCACTGTCCTTTGTCCAATATCAATCGGAGTTCCCGCCACACAAGTCATATCATTTACCCCACATCTTCCATCAGTTTTACTCACCGGACTACAAGCTGGTGTTGGCGTTGAAATTGGCCTCAGCACACAGTTATAATAACAATTTATATAGCCACCACAACCATCACCGACTGAACCCCAAGTACAATCATAACCAGAAGGTTCACTAGAATAATAACCACTAGCAGAAGAACAAGAAGGAGTACAACCACCACCTGCAGGTGGTGGAGTTGGACCCCCACCTCCTATATTGCATAAATCATAAGGATCAGCAGTACATTCTTCTAAACTAGTATAAGTACAAGTGGCACTAGGAGCACAGCTTATACAATTATAATTACCAGTTGTTGTATTACAAGAAGTTCTACCCCAATTACCACCTGGAATTGGAGTTGCTGGTGGTGGTAGTTTTCCACCACCTCCGCCACCACCTGAAACATCACACCCAGCCGATGTTACACATGAATTTTGATCAGAAAAAGTATAAGTCGCATCATTTCCACTAATACAACTCCAATTACCAGTTGTCGTATCACAAGTATTAGTTTTCCAATATGTTGTTATTTCTTCAGTACATCCACTAATAGCCGTATTAGTACAATAACCATCAACGCTGCTAGTACAAGTATCTGTAGTACAAGCATCTGAATCATTACATTGCCAATCCGATGTACAAGGTTTAGGTAAATAACAATCACAACAATCCCAACCACCAGAACAAACAGTTTCACATGTCCCCGCATTTCCTGGAACTCCTCTATATTCATCACTAGTTATACATGTCTCCGGATCAATTTTTGGTGGAAGACAAACATCGACACAAGCATTGACCCTGACAGGGCTCAACCATAAAATAGAAAAAAATAACACTACAAAAAAAAATATTTTATATTTCATTTTCTTCATATTAATTTATCAAAAGGCCTGTCATTAAACCATTATATTTTACATCTTTAATAATTCCAATTTCTGTCTTAGAATAAAAACCCCCATTTTTTTGATCAAAATTATTTTTTACAAAATTCTTTATAATTTCTTTCTTTTTCACTTCAAATATCTCATCCTGTGTTTGTTCGAATAACCGACTAGCCAAAAATCCACAAACAGAAACATCTTTCAATGAATCTTGATTAATTTTATTAATTTGCTGATCCAAAATTATTTTTGATAAATTCAAATATTTTGAATCACTAAAAATCGAAGATAACATTAATGAAGCAATCCCAGTTTGGCAACCTTCATACGCTTTTACTTTATTTTGTCCATTTTTGTAATCCTCCAAAGATTTTTGAAAATCAACTAACCCATTCGACAAATCATTATTATTTTTTCTCCATAAATAACGAGAAAACCTGTCAGAAGAGTTAAAAAAATAATGATTTTCTACAGGTTTTTTAGACAATTCTTCGTTATTAACTAACGATGGTATTAATTGACTATTTATTACTTCTTGATTATTTATTAGATCTACAACTATTGCATCAACTCCTTTTTTCATTTCTTCAAAATCAACTATTTCGTCTACGTAAACCGATTCATAAGTACTATCAAAACAAATTTTTTCCACATTATCCTTTATGTCTTGATCTAAATTTTTATTATTCCAGATATCCCACATAAAATAGCAATTCCAAAAATTATTATTTATTTTTTTAATCCTATTTCTATCGGCGTATAAATTTACATTCCTTTTAAATATCTCTAACTCCACGTCATTATTGTTTTTTTGAAGATATTTATTCTCCGCCCATAAAACACTAAACCCTGTTGTGTTTGAAGGAAAAATATCTTTACAGTTAAAATTAAAATCACACACAGATCCCACCGTATAAGCTCTAATAGTATCCTTTTGTTTGTTCAACCAAACTAAATTCTGTTCAACAGTCTCCAAATCAGATAGCTCTGTCGGTACTGTTTTAACCGTTCTAACTGATTTATTTTTCTTTAAAAAAAAGGCTAACCCAACAACTGCTAAAACCATCAAAACCAAAATCACTAATAAAAATCTCAACATCCACGTCTGTCTCGCTGGTATTACCAACATTTCATTATTATTTTCTTTCAAATCATCTAACATTTATATACAAAAATATAAACTATTCCTGTCAAACAAACAATAGATCAAAAAAAGTTATCTTAAATAATTTTCTTCACCCCAACCTTCTTTTTGAAAATTAGGCCAATTTTTTACAAAACGATCTGCGGTTCTTGTTCTTTTGACTTCTTCCCTAATTTCATACTTAAACGAAGAAACTTTTCCATAAATTTCCAATTTACCATCAGCACGCAAATGAGCATCTGTATTTAAACCAACTGATTCTTCAAACACAGTCGAAATCAAAATATCAGAACCAAACATCCTTTTTTCATTTATAAAAACGGTTTCATTACCATAGGTACCAAACCATTGTGAAGTATCATTTCCTGAAAACATAGGTCCAGTTACCCGATCAACAGTCAAAAAATTCAAACCATTTTCAACACATTCCTCCATAATTGTTTTATCAACTTGATTACATTTTTCTATTCCAAGTTTTAATAATTCCAATGTTTTTTCATTTTGAAACCCATATTTTCCTTTCACATAAATAAAACCCAAGTCATCACTAACTTTTATTATTTTGAAAGACTTACAATTAGCATCACTACCGGTTTTTTTATATTCCAAGATATCCTTTTGGTCCAATCCTAATATATTTATTTGATCATCTTTAGAAGCCCATTTTTCTTTATAAGATTTTTCTAAAAGATAAACCATTCTTTCTTTCAACTTCCCCACAAATTCTGGTTTTGATAATTTATCGACTTTTCCAGTTTTAAGGTTCAAAATACCAGTAATTCTTGTTCCATCAAATTCACAAATACCCAATTTGTCATTAAAAAACATCCTTGATTTATAATATCTACCTGCTTTATCATTTACAATTGTACTTTTAACCCCATTTTTATCATATTTAATCAAAGTTTTATTTCTTTCTTTTAAATCTTCGTCAGTAAACACAAAAGTTTCCCCATTACACACATAAATAAAACTATTATTAGACAATTCTTTTTTAAATTTATTAAAAGAGGGGATTCGGTTAATTAATGACTGACTAAAAGCATCTGAAGTACAACCCATTTTTTCCATCGCACTCACTTTACTATATGCTTTCATCAGATCATCATTAGCAAAAACCACCGTTACCCCAACACTTTCATTTTTCTTTGTTGCTTCATTTTTTTTAATAAATGTCGTTTTCAAAGCCAGTGGCTTAGCCTCATTTTCAGTTAAATATTCTCCTCCAGCCATAAACTGAATCGCTCTCTTAATTGAAGCTTCTGCTTCACTTCTTTTTTCCAAAATTCCAATTATTTCAGAAGTTTTTATGTCTTTTAGTTTAAAAAAAGTATATCTTTCTATTTTTATTTCTTCTCCTGTTGTTTTATCTTTAGTTGTACTCACACTCACTGTTATTCTCTTATTCTTTACCGCCTCAGCCAAAGCACTAGTTTGGGTAATTGTTTCACTATTAGGTTTCATTACCTGTGGTTGTGGTTCAATTGTCCCTAAAGGTTTGACTGAACTCTCGTTTACATTAGCCCATGTTCCACCATTATCGGCCGCAGAAACCACCGTTGTTAATGCCGCACCAGTAGCACCAACCAAACCAGCAGCCGCTAATCTTCTAACAAGTGGCGACATACTTTTTCTAGTAATAGGAGACTCTCCAACTTCATTTTTTGTAGGCAATTCTTCTTTTTGAAAATCCTTTAAATAACCAATTGAAATAGAATTATCAAAATAAACATTATCCAATGGATTTTTTCTTTTTTCTTCATCAACACTCTTTAATCCTTCAATTCTCTTAATGGGTTCTTTATTATTCCCAAAATTTTTACCGAAATTATTTCTATAAACTGAATTTTCTTTTGACATTTTTATTTAAGTTATTCTAATAACCTATAATCTATAACAATTATAGGATTTAAATTTGAAAAAGTCAATATCTTAGGCAATATATATCTATATATGTATATATTACACATAACTGATACAACTTATATTCATCAATATATATATGACTCCATTTTTAAAAGATTCCGTAATTATGGTTAAATTAAAAAATAAACTTTTTAAAATTTTAAACAAAAACCCAAAACTAAAAATCTTTTAATAACAATTATTTCTTTGTTTATTCTGACTGTTTTGAATATTAAAAATCATTTCACCGTTACTATCACAAGCCATTTTTAACGAATCAAACATATCATTATTTAAAATAATTGTTTGATCATCATTTGTCTCAGAATCAATTAAATCAGTCCAACTACCTTTTAAATTCTCATAGTTAAATACAGAGATATCACCGGTTTTTTCCACATAAACAATATCGTTTTTATCTAATTGTTTTTGAAATTTATTAATCACTTCTTCATTTCTCATTTCTTGATCAGCAAAAAGCATCAATGCTCCAGATTTATGAATAGACCAATCTTCAACTAAAACGTTTTTCTTATTTTCCCCATTTGGTCTCATTTTTCGTTCTTCAGTTATATATGGATATTCTGAAAAATAAATTTCTCCTCTTTCAAATATACTTTTACATTGTCGGTCTGGATCTTCACCATTATGATAAACCGTTTCTGTTTTTAATTCTTTATCTTCAGTCAAATCACTTGCCGATACTCCATTAAAATTTTGAGTCAAAGCTGATACTACCAGAAAAGCAGAAACAGCAGAAACAACATGAGTTTCTTTTTTCATTTTTATTAAAAGATTACAAAAATAACCTATAATCTTAGTTAGAGATTATAGGACTTTTTTTTAAAATGTCAATATTTTAGGCAATTTTTTAAAACAAAATATCAATATATATTAACTACACACAAATTTTATAACTTATATAACTTAATTTCTCAATGTTATATTAGTACTAAAATTCTGACTCGATCCGACTCCTTTTGTTATTGCTCCCAAACCAAATTTAAAAGTTATTTTAAACACATTATCTGCCACATCCTTTTCGCAGACTACAAAATCATCACAATTAATCACTGTTACTTGATTATTATTCAAAACATTCTGTTTTGTTGCCGAATCCGAAGCGATTTTATTATTACCCTGATCACAGCTTAAAGTAGTTATTCCACCATCTGCTATATTTTTTACCTGGACCGACAAATTATCTTCGGCACAAAAAACATTATCTCTGGAACTATTAAAAACATTCTTTTTTAATTCTTCAATTATCCAGGAACTATTTTCGCTTATTTTTTTATTCGATAAACTTCTATTTTGAGCTCTAAAACTGCCTAAAATTATTCCCACTACCGAAGTCATGATTAAACCAGTCGCCGCCACTATCACCATAATTTCCACCAAAGTATAACCATAAATCAAAAAAAACTTTCTCTTTTTTATTTTCACAATTTAATTCTAACTATAATTTAATTCAATCACAACTAAAATTTAACACCAATAGGGGACTAAATCTAATTTTTCTTTGAAAAAAATCGGCTGGTTGTTAATGATTGATCATTACCCCACCTAACAGTTACGCTAGCATTAGCACATTCTATTGACACATCACTACAATTTCCCTGATAAACTGGCTCAAAATCTATTGTATAAAGTAAATCATCATAACCACTAATCGTTTCTGGATCTGTCACATCATTTAATTGCCAAAAATTATCCGGATCATTTTTTTTAATATCCAATAAATTTTCCATCACTATTTGGCTCATTTCACTGGCTTTTTTTCTTTGTAAAGCCATCAATTTGACTCCGGTAGTCTTAACTATCAAACCAACCACTGCTGTTACCACCACTATCAACACTCCTACTGAAAAAATTATTTCTATTAATCCTTGACCTTTTTGCTTTTTTATCATTGAATAATTCCCAAATCGTTAATTGTTAAATTATAATCACCTGATCCACTCGATATTCTTATTATTACTGGACCATTAGATAAATTTCCTTCACTATTGGTTAATTTTCCACTTTTTGCCAAAAAACCAAATGAATTAACCACCACCGAATTATTTGTCAAAGATATTGAGTTGTAACTTTTTTTATTCAAAACATCCAAAAAATAAGGTGATTCAGTCGTCCCTGTTCCATCATTTCTTATTGCTTCAACAGTTAATTGATCATTTAAAATTGTTATTTTTACATATTTTAAATTAGTCGTTTTGTCTGGTAATTGATTGGTAATTGATAAATTTCTAGCTAACTTCAATCTTGTCGACAAATAATCTTTCATCTCTGTCGTTTCCGACATTTGATTAAACTTATTAATAGAATAAATACCAATCCCCGTCAATACCAGCATTATCGTCACTACCACCAACAATTCCACTAAACTAAAACCATTTTTTTTCATTTTTTTACTACTTACTACTCGCTATTTACTAAATGACTAATTACGGATTTATAACTTTATAATTACAACTACTAGTTCCGCAACTTCCGCATCCAGTACTAACTGTAGTCGATCCTAAATCTTCCAAAGAGGCACACAAAACATAAGTGTAATTACCAGCTCCAACTGAATAAGCATAAGTATAACCAACTCCTTTTGGATCTAAAGGAACTTTTTCTAACAAACTTGATCCCACCAAAACTGATAAATTAGTTGGATAAGTATTTCCAATTTGTCTAACTACTTCCAAAGATAATCTAATTTTTTCCAAATCAGAAACTCTTCTAGCATCTCGAGTTCTTTTATTTAATCCGCCAAAACTCACAATTGCTACTGCTGTCAATATCGCCACAATCGAAATACTTACCAACAACTCAAATAGCGTAAACCCCCTTATTTTTAAGACTTCTTCCTTTTTTAAGGGGAGATGTCGATTTATCGACAGAGAGGTTTGTTCCTTATTTGTTTTATTTATTGTTTTCATTTTCTACTTTATAAATTTATAACTTTCTACTTTCTACTTTATAACTTTCTACTTTCTACTTTCTACTTTC
>CAZICU010000025.1:0-8531 GCA_964537905.1 uncultured Gammaproteobacteria bacterium | reverse complement strand
AAAGTTACCGATCTTTTAAGTAATGGTTTTAAATATCGAGTTGGCTCTTATAAAATTCTAAAAAATGGTCAGGATGTAACTTCTCAAGTAGGGGAACCTCAATATCATTCTCCTGGTGTTTGGGATTTATCTGATCTAGGACAATTAACTCCAGAAGATAATTTAGAATTAATTTATCTTGCCGACATCTCTACTGACCAACAAGCTGGTAAATATACTGATTTGGCTTGGGCAATAGCAAATTATGCCTATGATGGTGATAAATCAGTATTAGCAACTGCAGAACCCGAAGGCTATGTTGATACTAATTTTGTCGGTACTATTGTCCCCATAAACCGAAATTCTCAAAATTCTGTCTCGGCTGAAGTTGAGCAAAAAATTGAAGGTCAAGTCCTTGGTGCATCTACTGAATTACCAGGTACTGGTGCTTCTACTTTGTGGTTAATCCTAAGTAGTATTTTAGGATTTATCGGATTGGGAGTTTTAAAAATTAATAAAAAATATATGCTTACCTTATTATTTGCTGTCTTAAGTTTTAGTCTAATAACTAAACCAGTCTTGGCGGCTGATTTTGTTTTAAGTGTTCAAGAACCAAAAACACCCAGCAATACCAAAGATTTGAAGTTAGAGTTTAAAGCTCTTCACTTAAACAATGGTGTGGTTACTGCCAAGTGTCTAAAAAAAGGGCCAAACGATTCTGGTTTTTCTCAATTCGGTTCTAGCATAGTTTTAACCGCCGGTGGTAATAGCTCTCATTGTGATCTCTCTCTTGCTATTAATGATAATGGTTCTTACCAATTCAATATTGAAGCCACTGATGGTGTTGATACGGCCACCAAAACTGTTTCTTTGGATTACAACACTTCAACTCCTGGTACTCCTCGAGATTATCGCAAAGAAAATATTAACAGTAATAATTGTGATTTCAAAATACACTTCAGAACTGACGCTGACAATGGCAAAACTGTCAAAGTTGAATTATATCGTTCCACTGATTCCGCTTTTTCGGCCAACAATGAATCTTTGGTTCATTCAGTCAATATTGGCTCGGATCAAGAATACGATATTCTCAATAATGTGCCCGATTGTTCCCAGACTTATTATTATGCCCTTCGAGCTTTTGATAGTGCCGGTAATGGGTCAGGTCTTATCGGTGACAAAATTACTATTACTACCACCACGACTACCACTGAAAATTTAGAGGGTCAAACTGGTCAAGCTACTGGAGCTATTCCTGTTATTGGTGATAATATTCCTAGTGAAGATAACCTTGATGGTCAAAATATAGACAATTCATCAACAGATCAATCTTCTGGTCAAATTTTAGGTAGTGAAACTCAATCTGGTAATATTATTACTCGACACAAATTAGCCTTTAGTTTAATTGCTATTATTCTTTTGGCTATAATAATTTATGTTTTCAAAAAAATTAAAAAGGCCAAAAAGAAACTTAAATTTAAAAAATAAAGCCAAAGTTGTTTTTATTAAAGAGGGATTTAAAAAGATTCGATTTATTGGCATAATTTTAATCCTAGTTGCTTTGATTATTCCTATAAAAACTTATTGGCCTGTTCTAAAGGCAGAAGTGACTTATCAAGTTTCTAAGAAAAATCCTAAGCTTGTCAGTCATGAGCCTGCCGAATTGGTTGAACCCACTCCCGTAAATCCTGAGTTTTCCATTATAATTCCCAAGATCAACGCTAATGCCAGAGTGATTCGAAATGTAAACCCTTATGAACCAAAGGATTATCAAAAAGCTCTGACTCAAGGTGTGGCTCACGCCAGTGGTACTGCCACCCCAGATCAAAACGGTAATGTTTTTATTTTTGCCCACAGTGCCACCAATTGGTATCAAGCCAACCAATACAACGCTATTTTTTATTTACTCAATAAATTAGAAAAAGGGGATATAATCACTCTTTATTTTGAAAATAATCCTTACAATTATTCTGTTGACGAAATCAAATTTGTTAAACCAGACGAAATTAGCTATTTATCTACTAAACAAAATACAAATCAACTAACTCTCATGACCTGTTGGCCCCCCGGAACTACCCTAAAACGATTAGTCGTAATTGCCACTAAAAAATAATGGTCACCAATCCTCACCATCTCCAAATTTTAAAATATATTTCTAAATTAAATAAAAAGTCCCTCTTGTCAAAGAGGGATTTAGGGAGATTGAAAAATGCTTGGGTCCAAAAATATCTCGGCACTGATAAAATTTTTCATGGTTTTTCTAGTCAAGAGATAGTCAATTTGGCCAAAGATTTACTCAAAAATAATAATTTTAATAATCAAGAATTAATTGATTTATTAAATTCTCTTTATCAAAATGGCACCACTTACACCGAAATTGCCCTAGCTGCCACGATTTTATCCAAATCTTCTAAGTTGCTTCAAAATTTCGATCCTAAAAACTTAGACTTATGGTTAAATTATACCTGTGGTTGGGCAGAAAACGATGTTTTGTGTCAATCCAATTTTTCTTCAGAAATTTTACTTTCCAATTGGCAACAATGGAAAAACATATTAAAACAATTTAACCAAAGTAACAATATAAATAAGCGTCGTGCCAGTTTGGTTTTATTAACCAAATCTCTTCGTCAATCTGATGACCCGAGATTATCAGAACTAGCCTTTCAAAATATCGAAAATCTAAAATCAGAAAAAGAAATTTTAATCACCAAAGCTGTTTCTTGGTTACTTCGTTCTTTAGTTTCTTTTCACAAAGATGAAGTTTTAAATTATTTAGCCAAAAATAAAGAAACTCTTCCAAAAATTGCCTATCGTGAGGCTTTTTCCAAAGCCACCACCGGCCGAAAATACAATAAAAAAATTAATTAATTTTTTTAATAATTTTATTAAGGTAATTTCTCGAAGTTGAAACTTTTTCTTTAATTTTACTTTCAATATTTTTTCTAGCCAAACCAGCCGCTTGCCCGCCATCATTAGCATCCTTTTTTAATTTTGGAAATCCGGTGGAATTTTTATGACGAGTGATTCTGGTTGTCGTTGCTTCAGCCAGCATCGTAAAAATTAATTCCATATCGTCCATGTGATCTCTTAAATTTTCCTTTTTCAGATTTTTAAATTTTTTATAATCACCAACTTTCATTCCAAAAGTACCATGCATTATTTCATTAGTTAATATGGCAAATTCCATACTATTTTTTATGCCTCGATCTTGCCATTCATCGGTTAATTCATTTCTGACAGCAATTCCTCGAGCCCTCTTTTCAATCCAATCTTGGGAATATCCTTTATCTTTGTATAACTGTTTCATTCGCACCATCGCTAATTCTGGATTTTGAATTTCATCAAGCCTTTCTTTTCCAACTTTGGCTAACCACAATTTAAATGGTTCAGCTTTTTTACTAGGAATAGATTGAATAATTCTTAATATTCCACTAATATTTGCACAATCAGTTGAATAGAATTTACCATCCTTTGCCTTAAATTTCAGTTGTTCCCAATTTGGGAACAACTGATTTAAATTAGGATCTCTTGTTTTCATCTTGGCCCAGTAAGTATTTGGAGTTGGGCTGTCAGTCAAAGCATTAATTATATCTAAAATAGAAAAAAACCATTCTTTTTTATTCCAAATTCTTCTAATTTCTTTTTGTTGGAAAATTATAGGTTGAGTGGTTTTATTTATTTGATTCATAATTAATCATATACCCGAATAAAACCCAAAGTCAACAATTTGTTTCATCTCCACCGGCCGAAAATACAATAAAAATAATTTAATTTGTAGGGTACAGGCATGCCTGTACCCTTACCCTTTTAATACCTCAAAATTACCCTTCTTCATACTATAATTAAAACAGGACATATCTTGTGTTCAACATTTGGCGTATAAAAATGAAAAAAATATTATTAATATTTAGCCTATTTTTGGGAGTATTTGTAAAATCTGCTTTTGCTGAAGAAAAAGTTGTCACCATTGAAACAATTCCTCTTTACCAAAATAATATTATTGGTCAAACTTTTCCCGTCAATGCCATAGTAAAAACAAATATTATAAATCGTACTTTTTATTATCTTTTTTATGGTGGATCAGAGGGTGAAACTTCTTATATTCAAACCCTTAGTGAAGAGGGTCCGATTTTAAGTTTTACCGATAATCCTTATGATTGGGACAATCTTCCCACTTTTACTACCGACATGTCTGGTAATTGGTACCTTGAGACCAACAATGCCTACATTAATCCAAATACTTCATCTGGAACTTATTCTCTAATTTTGAAAATTATTTTACCCGAATTAGATTCTAATGATATTGCTGACAGTTTTATTTCAGATCCCCAAACAATTACCGTAGTCTCAGCTTCATCAATTACTCCAACCCCAACTCCAACATTAACTCCAACCCCAACTCCAACATTAACTCCAACCCCAACTCCAACATTAACTCCAACCCCAACTCCAACATCAATTCCAACTTCAACTTCAATATCAACTTCAATTTTTAGCAGAACAATCCCAACTAAAGTTCCAACTCCAACCATCAATCCAAATAAATTTAAAACTATTGCCACTGATTCTGCCATTACTTCAATTACTCCATTTTATCCAACTTCGAATCCTAATTTAGATGATATAAATATTAATTATGTTCAAACTGGTTCCAATCCGACCGAACAACCAAAAGAAATAATAGTCCAAACTTCACCCCAAAAAACCAATCTTGGTATCAAAGTATTTTTTGTATTTATTCTTGTTTCTGCCTCTTTCGTTTTGTACTTACTTTGTTTTTTTAATCGATCATTTGACGATTTATTATCCGAAATTAAGGATTTTATTTCCATTATCAAACCTCAATTTATAAAAATATTTCAATATCTTCAAGCACTTTTTATATCAATAAAATCTTATTTTAAAAACTCAAAAGCAATCAAAAAACTTTTTAGTAATTTTTCAAAAATGTTTTTTGCTTTATATAAAATAAGTTTAAATATTTTTCAAAAAATTATAAAATATTGTCAACATATTTCTCAAAAGTTTTTAATTTTTATCAAAAAACATATCAAAGTACCTAGTAAAATTAAAAGATATCTTTATCATCGAAAGACCCATCTTTTAGTCTTAATATTTTTTGGTTGTGCTATTAGTTTTTTTATCAAACCAGTTTTTGCCTCAATTTTTTCCAAAAATACCAAAGTAGAATTAACTCCACCACCCACTCTTAAGCCAACAGAAACAAATATTTTGCCAGACCTTTCTTGGGGTGTTTTGTCAATTAATCCAAACAAATCAGTTTATTCTATTGGCGAAACTGCCAATTTGGCTATGGCTGTTTTAAATGAAACCGGCGACATGGTTTGTGATGCCAAGCTAACTTTAAAAATAACTAATCCAGATGGAGAATTAACCGAATTATCCACCCAAAACGGTAAAATTATTACCAATAAAATCGAATGTGGTAATTCTATTTTTACTCTAAAACCAGATTATCAAGCCTTTTTTAAAACTTCCAAAATTGGTAAATATTTAATGGAACTTACTGGTGAAACTAAAAACAGAACTTATACTATTAACGATAGTTTTGAAGTTCAACCAGACTTAAATTTTGAAGTTGAAAGAATTAGTGCCACCAGAATTTATCCTCTTAATAATTATCCAGTCATCATCAATATCAAAGCTAATCAAGATTTTAAAGGTCATATTTATGACGAAATACCAGTTAATTTTGATATTTTCCAACCAGAAAAAGGGCAAATTGAATACCTTGTTTCTCAAACCGATCATAATACTAAAAAAATTGATTGGTTGGTTGATCTTCAGAAAGGGGAGTCGATCAGTCTTGAATATCAATATAAAGCTCCCGATATCAGTCCTCAATTTTATTTAATTGGCCCTCTTCAATTAAATAATGACACCGATTTAATTTATCAAGAATCACGATCTTGGCAAATTGCCGCCGATGCGGTCACTGTAACTATTGTAAATGCTGGTACTACTAATTGGGTTGTTCCTGACAATGTTTATTCTGTCCAAGTTCAAGCCTGGGGTGCTGGTGGAGGCGGTGGTGATGGTAAAAATGGTTACGGCGGTGGCGGTGGCGGTGGCGGTGCTTATGTTTCTGGCACCTTGGCTGTTATTCCGGGAAATACCTACCCAATCGTAATTGGTAGTGGTGGTTCTGGTGCTGCTGGAAATAGTAGTGCTGCTGGTTTTTCTGGAGCTGATACTACTTTTAATTCCACCACTTTTGTCGCCAAAGGAGGACTAGGAGGAAATGGAAACACTGGTACTGCTGGAGGCTCGGGTGGTCTGGCTTCACAAAGTATTGGATCTACTAAATTCGACGGTGGTAAAGGTGGAATTGGAAATAATGCTACTAGTGATGCTGGTGGTGGTGGCGGTGGTGCCGCTGGTCCTTTAGGTGTCGGTCGTTCCGGATATAATGCCACCTCTGCTATTGGTGGTACTGGTGGTGCTGGTAATTTTGGCAGTGGTGGTGCCGGTGGTGCCGGTGGTAACGGTGGTGCTGGTGGTATTGGAGCATCTAACGCTACCGGTGGTGGTGGTGGAGGTGGAGGTGATAATGGTTCTCGTGGTGGTAAAGGTGGCGCTCCAGGAGGTGGAGGTGGTGGTGGTGAAGCTAATCTTGCTACTTCTATGGGTGCCAATGGTCAAGTTGTTTTAACTTACACTGCCAATTTACCTCCAAACACTCCCACCAATACCACTCCTACCAATGGCAGTGTCGGCGTTTCTATTAATCCCACTCTTGTCGCTTCTGATTATTCTGATACCGAAAGTGATTCTCATTCAGCTTCGCAATGGCAAATTGCTACTAATTCTAATTTTTCTTCTGTTGTCTGGGATACTGGCACCACTACCGCGGCTACCACCATTAATGTTGGTTACACCCTTTCTTATTCCACTGTCTATTATTGGCGTGTTCGATATCAACAATCTCCTTATGACTCTTGGTCTTCTTATTCCAACAGTGGTGTTGGTACTTCTTTTACTACTGGTGCTGCATCGCAAGAGCCACCTTCAATTCCTACCCTTTCTTCACCAGTCACCGGTGCCACCGATGTTCCTATTCTTCCTACTTTTCAAACTGTCTCTACCGATATTAATAGCGATAATCTCCAATACGAACTAAAAATTTGTACCGATTCTGATATGACTGCTAATTGTCAAACTTTTGATCAAACTAACTCTAATAATAATTGGTCTGGTCAGAATGTTGGTACTTCTGCCTATTCTTCGGGCACAACTGCTACCTATGTTCTCTCAATTGGAAATTCTCTAGCCAAAAATACTACCTATTATTGGAAAACCCGAGCCAAAGATTATTCTGGTTCTGGTACTTGGTCTGAAACTCAAGTCACTCCCAATTCTTTTGTCACCGAGATTAACGTTGCTCCTCTTATTCCTACTTTAATTAATATTGAAAGTAGTCTTACCTTTACTACCAATAATTATTCAACCATTGGAGCTAATCCATCTTCTGTCACTTCTGCCGATATCAATGGTGATGATCAACCCGATTTAATTACTGCCAATTATAGTGGTAACAATATCACTGTCTTTATTAATAAATATGGTATTGGTTCCAGTACTTTTAGTGTTGGTGTTACTTATCCCACTATTGGAACTTATCCAAACTCTGTCACTTCTGCCGATGTCAATGGTGATAGTCGACCTGATTTAATTACTGCTAATTATATGGATAGGAATATCACTGTTTTTATTAATAAATATGGTATTGGTTCTAGTACTTTTGACATTGGTGTTACTTATCCAACTATTGGAACTTATCCACGTTCTGTCACTTCTGCCGATGTCAATGGTGATAGTCGACCTGATTTAATTACTGCTAATTATATGGATAGGAATATCACTGTTTTTATTAATAAATATGGTATTGGTTCTAGTACTTTTGACATTGGTGTTACTTATCCAACTATTGGAACTTATCCACGTTCTGTCACTTCTGCCGATGTCAATGGTGATAGTCGACCTGATTTAATTACTGCTAATTATATGGATAGGAATATCACTGTTTTTATTAATAAATATGGTATTGGTTCTAGTACTTTTGATGCTGGTGTCACTTATTCCACTATTAGTACTAGCCCAAATTCTGTTACTTCTGCCGATGTTAATGGTGATAGTCGACTTGATTTAATCACTGCTAATACTGGTACTCCTGATTCAATTACTGTCTTTATTAATAAATATGGTATTGGTTCTAGTACTTTTGACGTTGGCGTTACTTATCCCACTCTTGGCGCTGATCCATATTCTGTCACTTCTGCCGATATCAATGGTGATGATCAACCCGATTTAATTACTGCCAATTATAGTGGTAACAATATCACTGTCTTTATTAATAAATATGGTATTGGTTCCAGTACTTTTAGTGTTGGTGTTACTTATCCCACTATTGGAACTTATCCATATTCTGTCACTTCTGCCGATCTTAATGGTGATAACCGATCTGATTTAATCACTGCTAACAGTGGTACTCCTGATTCCATTGCTGTTTTTACCAATAATGGCGATGGTAC
>CAZICU010000024.1:0-8853 GCA_964537905.1 uncultured Gammaproteobacteria bacterium | reverse complement strand
TTTTTGATATAATTCACCACCAGTACCCGTAGCTCAATTGGATAGAGCATTGGTTTGCGGAACCAAAGGTTAGAGGTTCGATCCCTCCCGGGTACACTAAAAAGTTGAAAGTTAGAAAGTTGAAAGTAAAAAGTTTATAAAGTAATAATGGAGGGTTGGCAGAGTGGTTTATGGCGCACGCCTCGAAAGCGTGTGGACGAAAGTCCGCAAAGGTTCGAATCCTTTACCCTCCGCCAAGATTGGGGAATTTATTTTAAAATTTAATGTTTTTTTAATTTGGTAAAATAGACTATGACGATAAAAAAAATTTTCTCCATTGCAATTGTTACTTTAGTGATAGTTATGATTGTTGGTTTTTTGTTTTTCAAAAAAGAAGATAAAACGACAACTTTGGATCAAATGGTTTATACAAAAACCCTATCTGTTTCAAAAGAATATACCTTACTTCGATACCGAACTGAAAATGTTTTGGAAAAAGCTAAAGAATATGGAGATTATGATAAATGGAATAATGAAATGATTGCTGTTATTGATGGATGGAAAACACTGGAAGATAAAGTGATGGAATTAGAAAAAGATGCTGACAAAATGGCTAATGAAAAAACATCATTTAGTTTAATCAAAGATATTTATGCTTATAGTTCAGTAGAAATTCAAAAAGTAATTGAAAGCGCTCCGGCAGGAAAAACAGTAAGAACTTTGGCTAAACATTTAGGAGTAGATGTTAAAATGGCTCAATTAATTTTGAATCAAACTCAAGATCAAATTACTCGAGAAGCTTATGGTGAAGAAGGAGACGTGTTTGAAACCTGTGAACAGAATTCGATGAGAATTAAAAATGGAGCTAAGGTAACTGTATTTGTGGGAGGGGTGGTGCTGACTGGAGGTGCTACTGGGGTTTTGGCAACGACAGCGACAGTAGTGGGCGGAGCGGATTTAGTTTTGGAGGTGGCCGATGATGAAGCCAGAATAGCTCTGGGAGATAAAAATAAGGTATCGGAAATGGTAAATAAGGCGAGGGTGGTGACTGAACCAGCAGCCAGTATTTTGACAATTGCCAATTTGCCGGGAAATATGTCAAAGGCGATGGAAAAAGTTAGTGCTGGCTATTTTGCTGCCGATCAAATTAGATCAGCCATTCAAGATGAAAAAATATTGGGAATTAGCATTAAAACTGATGAAAAAGGTGAAACTAAAGCGAGTGTGGCCGGACTGACGGAGGAAGAACTGCCTCAGTGGATGAAAGAAAATAATATCGTTAAAAGCGGAGAAAAGGTTGAGGAAATAATGAAACAAATTGAAGAAGAGATTAAAAAAGAAGAGGAAAAACCAACAGAAGTTCCCAAAGAAGAAAATAAAAAAGAAACTCCAAAAACTAACTCTGACAATAATTCTCCTCAGGTTTATAAAATTGTGAATGTTAGTGGAGAATCTTACATGATGGATGTGTGTCATAACCCCACTTGTTGGGATGATCTGGCGGCTAACGAGGCAGAAGATAGAGATGTGGGTGGTATTTATACAATGGGAAAAGTTTATGGTCCAGGAGAAAGTTTTAAACATGGTTTTAGACCATCAGATAATATAAAAACTAGCGAAAGGGTGGAGATGTTTGATGATGGCTATAAAATAACTGCTTATTTTGCCATAGCCCCTTTTGAAGGACCAAAAAATAAAACTATTGAATATGGAACTTGGCAAAATCATTCGGTAGAAATAAATGCAAAATATGGTGATGAACCGGTGATTGAGTGGGATGGAAATAGCTTAAAACAAGTTCAATAATTAAAAATATTATCTATAATTTAGACGGACTTTAATGTTCTTATTAGATTTTCATTAACAACATTTGGAGTTAAATTATATTTAAGTTTTTTTATTACTTGATCACTAATTGTTTGACCACTAAGATTAGTTATCTTGTCATAAACGTTTTTAGTTGATTTAAAATCAACAATATAATCAGACAATCCTAATTCCCTAAATGTTTCAGCAATCCCCATATTAGGACTAATTAAGGCTGGAGTTCCAGTGGCTAATGATTCTTGAGCGACATTTCCGTATGTCTCAAATAATGATGGACTAATAACAATTCCCATCATTTCATAAAATTTGGCTAATTTATGACTATTCATTGGCTCATATAATTTTGTGTTATCAAATTTATCACCAATTTCTTTTTGGGCTTTTTCTATATTTGAAACAATATTAAAACAAAAATCCCCTTCTTTTCTTTTGTTGTACCTAATAATTTTTTTAATAAAGTCAGGATTTTTAATGGCTGACCAACGACCTATATAGGCGACATTTTTTGAATATCCAGTAGGTTTTATTTTAAAAAAATGCTTAGGGATTGAATTTGGAATAATGGCAATTTTAGATATTTTGTGATTAAAAACTTCTTCTTCAACTGTAGTTTTAGCAAGATTTGATGGAAAAATATAAAAAAGATTGTCATTATCAAAAGTTCTTTCCATTTCTAAAATTATATTTTGTAAAGAAAGATCATAATGAGAAGTTTCTTTGGATAAAATACCATGATAATGAAGAACCATTGGAATACCCAATTGACTCCCGGCTTGAAATAAACACCAGGGAATAAAATAAGTACCATTTAATAAAATGAGGCTGGGTTTTTCTTTTTTAATAATAGAAATATATTGATGAATTAGTTCAGAATAGGCTTCTTTAATATCCTTTGTGTTTTTAATTGTCTGAATAATATCTTTAAAATAAGGAACATCAATATTAACTGAGATCATTTTTAAAGTTGAATCAGATATTTTCTGATAACTAATCCCTTTTTCAGAGCAATTTGGTTCTGAAATAACCTCAACTCCAATAATTTTTATTTTTTCAGGATTATTTTTTTCTAAAGAACAAATCAAATTGTGAAGCGTTTGACCAATTCCACCAAGCTGAGAAGTTTGAATATTAGTAAGAATTTTCATAAAACAAATCTTAATTTATAACTAATATATTATTGCCTATTGTACCATAATATTTTATTGTAATAGAATATAAAAAATAATTAACAATTGGATCTTGATTTTATTTTAATTAGATATTATAATGAATATATATTCATTATTATTAATTTATCTAAATAGGAGGCAATATGCCAAATAGAGATAAAACAGGCCCTGCTGGTCAAGGTTCATTAACTGGACGAGGCTTTGGTCCTTGTGGTGGAGGTAAAGGTTTAGGTAAAGGTTTTGGATTCGGTTGTGGCCGAGGTTTCGGTCGCGGACTTGGTCGTTTTTTTGGTTGGAATCAACCTCAAACCAAAGAAGAACAAGCTCAAATTTTAACAGACTACCGCAAAGCTCTGGAAGAAGAGCTTGATGATGTCAAAAAGATGGAAGAAGATTTAAAATAATTTATGACTAGACCTAAAAATCCAAGATGTTTGCGATTTAACCCCGAGGTATTGTATTTCAAACCCCGGGGTGTGCCTTTATCTGAATTAGAGGAAGAAGAATTATTTCACGATGAATTAGAAGCATTAAAATTGCACGATGTTGATGGTTTAGATCAAATTGAAGCGGCTAAAAAAATGAATATTTCACAACCAACTTTTGGGAGAATTTTAGATAAGGCTTACAAAAAAATAGCTATTGCAATTATTAAAGGTAAAGCAATAAAAATTACTAAAAGTTAATTAATTATTTTTTCCTATAACAATTGGCCGCAATGATGGTGGTAATTGGTACTGCTAAAATTAGACCGATACTACCGACTAAAGTTCTGATTATTTCTTCAGCCAAAAATTCATAATTGATAATTTCGGAAAAAGGATGAGGATTTTGAGTGAAAATCAAAAGTAGAGGTAAAGAAGCGCCGGCATAAGCTAAAACTAAAGTGTTAACCATGGAAGTAATGTGATCTTTACCAATAATCATTGATCGGGAGTATAAATCTTTTATTGCTGTAAGTTTGGCGCTAGTGGCTAATTCATCAACGATAGCAGCTTGAGAAATGGTGATATCGTCTAAAACACCTAAAGTACCAATAACAATTCCGGCTAATAAAATTCCTTTCATATTTAAGTTAGAAAAATTTAAAGATAACATTCCCGCTTCTTCTGAAGAAAATCCAGTTAAATGGCCAATTTGAGTAAAAATTGAGGCTAAAATGGCAGTAATTATTAAACTGATAATGGAACTAATGATAGCAATAGTAGTTTTTTTATTGAATCCATGAGCCAAATAAAAGGAAACTGGAATTATTACTAAAGATGCTCCAATAGCAATTAAAATAGGATTATCACCAGCTAAAAGTCTGGGAAGAATAAAAGCAAAAACAACTAAAAAAGTAAAAATCATGCCTAAAAGTGAAGAAAAACCTTTCCATTTGGCAACAACTAAAAGTAATATTATAAAAATAATTGATAATAAAAACAAACTATCACGACGAACAAAATCAATAATAAAGTATTCTTTATTTCCATCTAAATTAACCTCTGAGCTGACTAAAACATTGTCGTTGATTGAATATTTAATAATATTAACTAGGGGTAAATTACCGTTTTCGACGATAATCTTTTTTTTATCGGCTGTATTTAAGACTAATTCTAATTTTTGATAAATTTGTTCTTTTCCTTCAACTTCGATTTGTTTTTCTTCAATTATATTAACAACTCTAGCTTGCAGATTATTTGGAGAGTCATTATTAAAAGCAAATGTTTTATTAGAAAAAGTAAAAATAAAGGAAAAAAATAGAATAAAAAATATAATTATTTTTTTATGACTAATCATAAAAGATTTTATCATTAGATATGATGTTATTTTTTACTTTCACTAAATTTTATTTGAAATGTATCATTTTTGGAAAAAATGTTTTATTATTAGAGTAGAATGGAAGAGAAAAATAAAATAAATGTGAATGATGTAGATTGGAATGATGAAAAAGTTAAGTTTGAATGGGAAGCACCAGAACGATCTTATAAAAAACGAAATAAAGATTTTTGGATAACAATTATATCGATTTTGATTTTAGTGGGAGTAATTTTGTTTTTAGTAAAAGAATTTTTTTTGATTATAGCTTTAATTTCGGTATTATTTTTATACTATGTATTGTCAACTGTTCCCCCTCAAAAGGTTAAGTATAAAATTACTAATAGAGGGATTTATTTTGGAGAAACGAGATATGAATGGGATATTTTGTATCGGTTTTGGTTTGGTAAAAGCTTGGATAGTGAAATGATACATTTTGAGACAATTTTAAGATTTCCCAGACAAATTTCTTTGGTAATTAATCCAGAAGAAAAAGAAACAGTTAAAGAACTGGTGGTTAAAAAGTTGCCTTTGGTAAATGATTCTCCAAATTTTGTGGATAAATTGACTAAAAAAATGACTTCAATGATTCCGTTAGAAGAAAAAAAAGATTAAAAGAAATATTTTATTTAAGGGAATTTAAGATTGGATAGATTTCACTGAGAAGATAAAGACTACCAGTAACAACGATAGGATTATTTGATTGTAAGGCAAAATTTAAAGCCTCTGATTGATTAGAAATATTTTTGTAATGGTGAAAATTTAAATTAGAAAAAATTTTGTCAATACTTTTTTGAGATTGGGATAATTGAATCATATAATCAGAGACTACTTTGAATTTTGTGAGAATAACTTGATCAGCTAAAGGAATAATCATTTTAACCATTTTGACGAAATCTTTACGTTGTTTGAAAGCCAAAAGAAAAGTAAATTTTTGATGAGGAAAAAATAATTTAAGACTATTGATAAAAGAACGCATTTTTTGAGGATTATGAGCTCCATCTAAAATTAGAGTTTTTTGGTTAATTGTTTGAATATCAGCTCGACCAGAAAAATGACAATTAAAAAGTGACTGATAAATATTTTTGATATCCAAAATAAACTTATCACGATCGGATAAAAATTTAACAACTGATAAAGCTAAGGCACTATTGTCGATTTGGTAAAGACCAATACTATTGAGTATAATGGATTTTAGGGATAAATTTTGAAAAGAAAAATCATAAATTAAATTAAGATTTTTTGATTGAAGATGAGAAATATTTTGAGAAGAAATATAGTTAATAGAAGTTTGATTTTGAGTGGCTACTTTATCAAAAACTTTTTTGACAGAATTTCTTTGATTAATAGAAAAACAAGGATTATGAGAATGAATAATACCAGCTTTTTGATTGGCAATAGCGGTTAGATTAGGACCAAGAATATTAGTATGGTCAAGACCGATTTTGGTTAAAACAACAACTTTATCAGGAGAATCAACAACATTAGTTCCATCCATAAGACCACCAAGACCAGTTTCAACAACAGCGTAATCAACTTTTTTTTGGTAAAAAATATAAAAAGCTAAAGCGATAAGAATTTCAAAAAATGTCGGTTTACCAAAATTAGTTTTTTTAATATCTTCAATAATTGGAATTATTTGATTAAGATAAAAAATAAATTCTTTTGGAGAAATTAATTGATTGTTAATTTGGAAACGTTCCCGAATATCTAAAAGATGAGGAGAAAGAGTCAAACCAACATTAAATCCCTGGCCGGCTAAAAGATAACTAAGATAAGAAGCAGTTGAACCTTTACCGGAAGTACCGGCAATATGAATAATTTTGATTTTATTTTGAGGATTAGCCAAACGACGGAGAATTTCTTTTTGACGATCTAAACCAAGAATTCCAGGAAAACGTCGAGAACCGCTAGGGACAGAGCGATGTAAATATGATAAAGCTTGAGAAAAATTAGTGATCACAAATTATTTTTTTAACCATTTAATGCCAGCATAAACAAAAGGAGTCGATAAAGTAGACATAAAAACTTTAAGGAGCCAATAAGGAAGAATTAGGCCAATTAAAAAATGAAAATTATTAGTAAAATTATGAGAAGGATTATAAAAGGCTAAAGTCATAAAAACGACAGTATCTAAAAAAGTGGCTAAAATATTGGAAATATTATTTCTAAACCAAAGACCATATTTTGATAATTTTTGTTTAAGTTTCCAAAAAATTTTAATATCAGCAAAATTGGAAGCAGCCATAGCAATAAGACTGGCAATGGAGATGCGAATCGATTGAGAAAAAATAATTTTATAAGCTTCATTGGTAGAAGCATAACGGGATGATGGAGGTAAGATGACAGCAAAAGCCGCTAATAAAATTAATAAAGAAATAATTAATAAAGAAATTTTGGCTAAATTTTTGGTTCGTTTATAACCAAATATTTCAGTAAAAATGTCATTAATAGAAAAAATCCAAGGCATTAAAAACATACCAATTGAACCAGTTAAATTAAAATTAAAAATTTTAAATAAAGGAAAGGTTTTAGAACCCATAAGCTCGGCAGTAATAATACAAAAAACATAAAGACCGACTAAAACATCTGATTTTATAAGGTTTTTTTCAATTAAATTTTGCTTCACAAGTAATTTAATGATTAATAGCGTTATTTTACACTAAAAAAGATTATTTATCTTTTGTTTATGATAATTAATTTATAATTAAGAAAATGAGATTATTAAACTTAATAATTTGGGGATTGATAATAGTAGAAATTGGTTGGTTGTGGAAAAATAAAATTTATCAAACAGAAATTAAAAATATCCCAAAAACAGAAATAGATTTAAATTTGGATAATAAAATTGAAACAGAGGTGATTATAACTAAAATACCGACTCTAATAACACCAACTCCAATAAAAAAAATAATAAGAGTAACCTCAACACCTGACAATGAACCATGGGGAGTAGCCAAACAAATTGATGAATTAACTTGGACAATGAAAGTAGGAGAAGATGAAAAAATGGCAACAGCTCAAGAAATTTTTTCGGCATTGAATATATATCGACAGAGATATGGATCACAAAATTTAAATTGGGATAGTAAATTAGGAGATTATGCTCAAACTAGGGCAAAATATTTAAATAGTATAAAAAATGTGGATAAACATGAGGGTTTTACTAAATTTATAAATGATGAGGATGGTTTTAATAAGTTAGGTTTTACTATGTTGGGAGAAAATATTAGTTATGGCTATAAACTAAACGGAGTTCATATTATTGAATGGATGTATGCTGGTGATGAACCTCATAATAAAAATCAATTGGATAATAGATGGAACTTTGTTGGAATTGGAGTTGATGGTTTGGCCACTTGTTTGATTTTTGGAACTGGAAAAATGTAGTTTTGTGTTAGAATGGTTTATATGACAAAAACACAAGAAAATCTATTAAAAGCGTTTGCTGGTGAAAGCCAAGCAAGAAATAGATACACTATTTTTGCTAAAATGGCGCGAAAAGAAAATTTGGAGTGGATCGCTCGAGTTTTTGAAGAAACAGCTGATCAAGAAAGAGCCCATGCCGAGGAAGAATATGAAATGATTACAGAACCAATGGTATTGACTGAAGATACTTTATCAATTAAACCTTTTTCAAAAAATACTTTAGAAAATTTAAAATATGCGGCTGAAGGCGAGCACCACGAATGGACAGAAATGTATCCTTCTTTTGAGGAACAAGCAAAGGCTGATGGTGATTTAGAAGCAGAAAGATTATTTAGAGAAGTTAAAGAAGTCGAAGAAAAACATGAAGAAAGATATATTATTTTGGCCAAACATATTGAAGCAAAAACTTTATATAACCAAGATAGAGAATTTGAGTGGAAATGTTTAAATTGTGGTTATGTTCATAAAGGAAAAACTCCTCCAACCACTTGCCCGGTATGTAAAAAGCCATTTACTTGGTATATGGCATTAGGGTTGATTAGATAATATTTAGGATATAATTACGGAGACTTTAGTTTCCGTATTTCAATGGATAGAATGCTCCCCTCCGAAGGGAGTGATGTGAGTTCGATTCTCACCGGGAACACAG
>CAZICU010000023.1:0-10010 GCA_964537905.1 uncultured Gammaproteobacteria bacterium | reverse complement strand
GTACTTTTAGTGTTGGTATTACTTATCCAACTATTGCCACTAGCCCCTATTCTGTCACTTCTGCCGATATTAATGGTGACGGTTATCCTGATTTAGCTACTGCTAATTCTGGTACTCCTGATTCTATGACTGTCTTTTTCAATACTGGCACTGGTACTTTTGGTACTGGTGTTACTTATCCAACTCTTGGGGCTAATCCTTTTTCCGTCATTTCTGTCGAAGTTAATGGTGATGGTCATTCTGATTTAGCTACTGCTAATTATGCTGGTAACAATATCACTGTTTTTACCAATACTGGTGCTGGTACTTTTGGTACTGGTGTTACTTATCAAACTCTTGGGGCTAACCCACAGTCTATTACTTCTATTGATGTTAATAGTGATGGTCATTTTGACTTGGTTACTGCTAATTCTGGTGGTGATAATATCACCGTTTTTACCAATACTTATTCTTCTAACATTTCTCTAACTCCTCTTTTCCAAACTGTTACTACTGATGGTGATGGTGATTATCTTCAATATCAACTAAAGTATTGTACTGATCTTGCCATGTCTGTTGGTTGTACTACTTTTGATCAAACTAGTTCTAGTAATGGTTGGTTTAATACTGATGTTGGTACTTCTGCCTATTCTTCAGGTACCACTGCTTCTTATGCTCTTTCTGTTGGTAACTCTCTTGCTGAAGGCTCCACCTATTATTGGCAATCCCAAGCCATTGATCCTGCTGGTAAAAATGAATGGTCTGATACTCAAACCACTCCTTTTACTTTTACTACTGGAGTCAGACCTAATACTCCTGTCTTAACTTCTCCTGCAATTGGTACTACTGAAGTTTCTCGTACTCCATCCTTATCCACTGTTGCCACTGATACTAACAGTGATAATCTTCAATACAAATTTGAAATCTGTACTGATTCAGGCATGACAACTAACTGTCAAACTTTTGATCAAACTAGTTCTAATGTTGGTTGGTCAGGTCAAGACATTGGTACTTCTGCCTATTCTTCGGGTACCACTGCTACCTACATCATTCAATCTCCATTAGATGTTGGTACTTCTTACTTTTGGCGTTCTTATGCCATCGATTATTCCAGCACTAATCGTTGGTCGTTAACTCAATCCACTGTTTATTCTTTTGTTACCATTCTTGACCAAATTCCCAATCCTCCTTTTCTCCCCTATGTCAATGACATTACTGCTCAGGCCGGCCAACAAAGTCCAGTTTCTGGTTTAATTGATCATACTCCCGCATTTTCGGCCGTTTTTGATGATCCGGACACTTCCGATACCAGTTCATTTTATCAGCTTCAAATAGGTACAGACACAGATTGGGCTAGTGCTGAAATTTGGGACAGTACTAAATCTTCAATTGGCAGTACTTGTAACGAAAATTCTCGTTGTGCCGATATTGTTTATGGTGGGGGAACCAGCCTTGCCGATGGTTCCACCTATTATTGGCGAATTAAATTTTGGGATAATTTTGACGCCGAAGGTTCTTGGTCTGAAACCCAACAATTTTCCATGAATAGTGTTCCAGTTGTTTCTAATGTCGTTATCAATGGTAATAATAGTATTAATCTTTCTGAAAATTTAACCATCGGTATCAGTTGGGTTTCTACTGTTACCGATGCCGACACTTATTTAAATCTTTCCTCTGCTACGGGTAAAATTTATCGTTCTGGACTTGGTTCAACTTGTACCTTAGATAATAATAATTGTTATCAAGACACCAGTTGTAATTTTTATAATTGTAGTGACAATTCTTGTTCTGTACTTTGTAGTGCCGATCTTTATTTCTTTACCGAGGCCACGGATGAAGGTTCTACTTTTGCCAGTCAACATTATGAAGCTTGGGTTGAAGTCACCGACATTGAAAGTGAAGTTGGCTCCACTATCAGCAGTTCTACTACTGTCGATGTTAATACTATGTCTGCTTTTAGTATTGGCCAATCTCTTGTTTATGGCGAAGTTTTTGCTGGCAGTGACACTGGCTCTAGTAATACTGTTGTTACGGTAACAAACACTGGTAATTCTTTGATTAATTTAGAAATTACCGGTGATTATATGTGCACCGATTATCCTTCTTGTGGAGATCAAAATATTGAACCTCAATATCAACAATACGATTTAGATACTTTTACCTATGGTACTGGTACAACTCTTTCTTTAAGCCCTAATATTCTTAACATCGGTATTTCAAAGCCCACTGAATCTCCTTCAAATTCTTTCAAAAATTTATATTGGGGAATTGGTATCCCTGGAGTTAAACCCCCAGGTAATTATCAGGGTTCAGTTACAATTTTAGTCGATTAGTTTTTACCCTATTTGATACATTGATTTTATTTATTTATTATCTATAGTTTTATATATAAAGTCATTCAAATTTAATGAAATTAAATTTTAAACACATTATTGTTTTAGGTATTTTTTTTGTCGGATCTTTACTATCTCTAAAACAAGTTTTTGCCGAAACTGTAGCCACTTCTGTTATTGTTGGTAATTCCGCTCCAAGTTTTACCGTCGATGCTTTTGAAGTTACCACTAGCTCTGCTACCAGTCCAACCAATGTTGGTACTACTGTTACTTTTCAGGCCACTGGTACTGATGGTAACGGTGAAAACTATTATTTAGCTATTTGTAAATCCGACGCTATTACTCCCAACAACAACGGTGTTCCAACTTGTACTGGTGGCAATTGGTGTATTTCTGGATCCACCATTTCTGGTAATTCAGCTTCTTGTGGTTATGGAACCCTTCAAGCTACCGCCGAAACAAATAACTGGTTTGCTTTTGTCTGTGATCATTCACCCTCTTCAGTCTGTTCCGAAAAATCTATAAATGTTACTGATTCTGGTACTCCTTTCGAAGTCAACCATCCACCCTCTTTTATTTCCATCGGTGTTACCGCCACTTTAGATCCAGGAACAACTCAAACTTGGACTACTACTATTGGTACTTCCGATGCTGATACTACTTATACCGATACGGTCAAATTATTAGTTTGTAAAACCGCCGGAGTTACCGCTGATGCTTGTGACGGAGGAGCCACCGATACTTGGTGTACTGGTTCAGCTGTTGCCAATTCTCCTTCATGTTCAATCGGCATTAGCATTCCTACACTCGATATTGGTTATAGTGCTTATGTCTATGTTTTCGATAATCATGGTCTTGGTGCTTCAGGAGTTGTTCAAGCCAGTAATGCTCCTTATACTGTCAACAATGTTGCCCCAGTTATTAGTAACATCACTCTAAATAGTGGAAGTATAATTAATTTAGCCGAAGGTAGTACTCAGCCAGTGGTTCTAGGAGCCACTATTACCGACAATAATGGTTGTGGGGAATTTTCATCTTTGGTAGTTTCTAGTCTCCATCGATCTGGTATAACTTATGAAAATTGTGATGCCGAGGGCAATGCTAATGATAATAATTGCTATCCGGTTTTAAGTTGTTCTATTTCCGGCAATACTTGCGATGGTGCTAATGATGCTTCGGCTGGCTATGCTTGTACTGCCAATATTAAATATTTTGCCGATCCTACCGTCGAAAACACTACTTATTCAGCCGAAAATTGGGTGGCTTCTTTTACCGCCAGTGATGAAGCTCTCAATGATTCTCAAACCATCGGTTCTGGAGTTGAAATGAATGATTTATTAGCCATGGATATTGGTTCATCTTTAGCTTATGGAAATCTTACTGCTGGCCAATCTCTTGATCCTCTCAGTGCTTTAACTATTGTTACCGCCACTGGTAATGTCGGTCTTGATCAAACTCTAGAAGGAACTCATATGTCTAGTGTTGGTAATACCATCTCAGTTGAAAATCAAAAATATGCCCTAGCTGCTTTGACCGCCTACAGTAGTGGTACAACTTTAACTACTACTGCCACCAATGTTGAACTTAATTGTAAAAAAACTACCAGTGACACTGGTGAAACCAAACCCACTTATTGGGGTATCTCTATCCCTTTGGGTACCATTGCTGGTACCTACGGTGGTACCAACACTGTTATAGCTGTTAAGGGTGAATATACCGAATGGTAAAATTAAATATGAAATTAATCAAATTATTATTTTTATTTTTAACCCTCCTTTTTCCCTTTGTTACGGTTAAACCAGTTTTTGCTGGCTTTGGTATCTCTCCAGCTGAAATTTATCATGATCACTTAAAACCAGGTTCTGTTTTTGAAAAAGAAATTGTTCTGTCTCGTTCCGAAGCTGATGAAGACCTAAAAGTGGTTATTGAAACTGATTTAGGCGAGGCTGAATCCTGGATAAAATTTGAACCTTCAAAAGATTTCGTTTTTTCCCAAAACGAAAAACGAAAAACTATCAAAGCCATAATTACTGTTCCCAAAAATGCTGATACTAAAAATTATCAAGGAGTTCTCAGAATTAAAGCCTCTTCCATGGACTCTACTGGGTCAGGAGTTTCTATTGTTCAAGGAGCTAGAATGGAAGTTACTTTAGTGACTACTTCTTTAAACGTCAATATATTAAATGTCAAAAGTGTTAAAATTCCCGATATTGAAGGCCAAAAAGATATCAAATTATTTGCCAATATTGAAAATAGTGGTAATACCCAATTAGCTCCCGAAAAAATTATTCTTGAAATTCAAAATCTAAACCAAGAAATTCTTGATACTCAAGAAATTTCTAAAATAGACAAGATTGATCCCAATACCACCAAAGAAATTTTAGTTGAATTCAAAAACAGTCTTCCGGCCGGTGAATATTTTGCTATTGTCAAAATATTTTCTGATGGTCGACAAATTTATTCTGATCGTTTAGTCTTCAAAATTATTGGCACTTCTCTTGATAGTCAACCAGTTGTTTCAGTCAATAAAAATTCACTCATTCTTAAACATGTTGGTTTTCTCTTTTTATTATTAACTCCAATTGGTGTTATTTCAGTCCTAAAAAAGAAAACTAAAAAGAAAAAATTAAAAAAAGTTTATTTAATCTTTATTATTTCTTATCTTATTATCGTAACTATTTTGGTTTATCTCTATCATCAAAAAATAAAATCAGATATGGCCAAACCAGGAGATACTGGTTTTGTCCAAGGTGAAACCACCGAGATAACTCCTACCGCCAAGCCATCATCTTCAACCAACAATAACTCTTCTCTCACTGTCAGACAAGAACATAATGGTTATCCTGTATATCGCACTCCTGATGTTAATTCGGCTATTGTTTATACTGCTGTTGAAAATGAAAAACTTACCGTTATCAAAAAAATTGATGGTTGGTATCAAGTCTCTACGGGAAACGGTACTGGTGGTTGGTTGCCTCAAAATAGTGTCAAGAAAAGTGAATAATCTGTAGTACAATAACCTATGTCTCAAAAAGTTTATACTATTAAAATTGCTGGGCCAGCTGGGTTGGGGATTAAGTCTATTGGACAGTTGTTTTCTAAAATTCTTATTGCTCATGGTTTTAATTTAGCCGATTATAGTGAATACCCATCTTTGGTTCGTGGTGGTCACAATACTTATCAAATTAGTTTTTCTCTTGACCAAGTTTTTGCTCCTCATTATCAAGTCGATGCTTTTTTTGCCATTAACCCTGGTCACTGGCAATTACATCAGTCAGAATTTAGTAATAAAACTTTAATTTTTTCCGACGAAGAAAATATTAATCCAAGTGGAAATAGAAAAGGTATTTTTTATAATCTTCCTCTTAAAACATTAGCTAATGAAATTGGCAGTCCTTTGGTCGTTAACACCATTAGTTTAGGTGTAGCTGTTTATCTTTTAGGTTTTGATCTTAATCTTACCAAAGAAATTGTTTGTGGTTTTTATCAAAAATTTAGTGATCTTAATGCTCGAGCCATTCAATCTGGTTATGATTATGCCAAAGTTAATTTTTCCAAATGTAAACTCGATTTAAAAACCAAAATTAATTCCAAAACCGATCATCAGCTTTATGAAGGTAATGAAAGTTACAGTTGGGGATTTTTGGCTGGTGGTGGTAATTTTTATGCCGCTTATCCTATGACACCTGCTACTGGTGCTCTTCATTTTTTGGCTGCCAAACAAGAAGCTTATCCTTATCTCAAAGTTATTCATGCCGAAGATGAAATTGGTGTCGCCAATATGGCTGCTGGTGCCGCATTTGCTGGTGCTCGTGCCGCTGTCGGTACTTCCGGTGGTGGTTTTGCCCTTATGAACGAGGCCGTCAGTTACTGTGGTGTCGCCGAAATTGGTTTAGTTTTTTACTTAGTTTCTCGACCTGGTCCAGCTACTGGTTTACCTACTTGGACCGCTCAAGGTGATCTCATGCATGCCATTTATTCCGGTCATGGTGAATTTCCCAAAGTTGTTATTGCTCCTGGTGATATCGATGAATCATTTGAAATGGGTTACCAATCACTCAATTTAGCCGCCAAACTTCAAACCCCAGTTATTGTTGTTAGTGATAAATTTTTAGGCGAATCTAGTGCTAGTACTAATAATTTATCCAAAATTAAAGTAAAAATTGATAATGGTAATATCGAAACCAAACCATCACCAGATTATGCTCGTTATAAATTTGTTTCCAATGGTATTTCTCCTTTGACTGTTCCAGGTATTCCTCAGGGTCAATTTTTAGCCAATAGTTACGAACATGATGAATTTGGTTTTGCTATCGAAGATGCTCAACTTTCTCAAAAAATGTTTGACAAACGTCAGGCCAAAAATAAATTAGCCATTAAATTAGCTCCCAAAGCCAACTTATTTGGTAATCACACCGCCAAGACATTAATTATTTCTTGGGGCTCTACCAAAGGTCCAATCCTCGAAGCTCTTAAAAATCTTCCTCACAAAGACGATTTTGCTTTTCTTCAAATTAAAACTCTTTGGCCCATTAATCCCGATATCAAAAAAATCATCGATGGTTTTAATAAAACCATTATTATTGAAAATAATGGTACTGGTCAATTAGTCACTTTATTAAAATCTCAATTTGATTTTAATCCTACTAAAATCCATCTCAAAAACGATGGTCGCCCTTTCTTCCCTGAAGAAATTATTAAATTTTTAAATAAATAACCAATAACCAAATAACAAGAAACAAACATTATTGTTTGAAATACTTGTAATTTGTATCTTGAAATTTAAATTATGATTAATTATCGTTCAGAAATCACTCCCACTTGGTGTCCTGGTTGTCACAACTATTTAGTTTACGCCGCTCTTCAAAAAAGTTTTACCGATCTCAAAATTGATCTTGATAATTTGGTTATGAATTACGATATTGGTTGTGCTGGTAACATGGCTGATTTTTTCAAAACTTATGGGGCTCACACTCTTCATGGCCGTTCTGTCGCTATGGCCATGGGTGAAAAAATTGTCAATCCCAAATTAACAGTTTGTGTTATCGGCGGTGATGGTGGTATTTATGGTGAAGGTCTCAATCATTTAATTACTGCCGCTCGAGGTAATATTAATATTAAAGTTTTTGTTTCCAATAATTTTCTTTATAGTCTAACCACTGGTCAAACTAGTCCGACCACTCCCCAAGGAGCTCGAACAAAATCAACTCCAACCGGTAATATTAATCTGCCTATTGATCCTATTAATTTAATTAAATCGGTTAATCCAGCTGTTTTTATTGAATCAGTTGATGTTAAAGATATTCCCAAATTAAATGACACTGTCAAAAGAGCTTTAGAATCGCCCAATTTTGCTTTAGTTAATATTATTCAAGAATGTGTTGCCTTTGGTAAACAATTAAAATGACCCAAAAACTTTTTAATTTTGATCCACCACAAAGTTGGCAAGAATTAGTTAAGTTAAAATCAAAAATCCGGCATTCTCATCCCAAAATTGCTCGTTTTCCAAATGATCTCAAGTTTTATCGTCTTTACACTAAATTAGTTCCCAAAGAAATTCGCTTAGACATTATTAAACGTCTTATTGGAAATAATGATTATAAAATTCTTAAAAATAATTTTCCTTATTCAAAATTAACTCAACATATTCCTTCAGTGGCTCATTATTGTCTTTGGAGTCGTATTGGTAAATTATCACCAGAAATAATTGAATTAGAAATTGCCAAAAAATTTTCCGGCAAGGAATATTTCTGGTTTGAAAATAGTCTCCCCACCAAATCAATCCCCGAAATTTGGCACTGTCAAATTTTTGTTAATAATCAATAATCTATGATAGAAAATTTAAGATCAGAAAAACCATATAATCCCCCTTTTAATAACTACATAAATCCAATTCTTTCGTATATTAGCCTACATCATTTAGATATTGGTTGTGGTAATGGTAGTTTAAGTCGTTATTTATCAAATCAAAAACCTAGTTCATTTATCAAAGGTTTTGATACTGATAAAACTAAAATTAATCAAGCTCGTTTTCATCGTCGCTATAATTTAGATTTTACTGATTCTATCAAGACAACAGATGATAATTTTTCTAGTGCTAGTTGTATATTTGTTTTTCACGAGGCGGGTGAAGATATTTTTTCAACCATCTCAAAAATTCTTCATTATGGTTCTTTTCTTTCTATTGTCGATTATCAACTCAAAAATAGTAATCAATCCAGTTTTATAGAAAAATTTTCTTCCTCAATGGAAAAAGATGAATTAAATCAAATTGGCCCTAATTCAGCTTATCAAATTCACACCAGATATGATTTATCAGATTGTATTAGTATGTCTGAAAAATACAATTTTAAAACAATTTCTAATCAAATTATAAAAGATAAGTATTTTGTTTGGATTGGTCAAAACTAATTTTTTTTAGTCACTATCGTCATAAACATCGGTATTTCGGCTCTAGCCCTATCTTCCATTTTTGCCTTACTTCCAGTACTTTTCTTATCACTTATCCATTCTTCAATTCTTTCAATTACTAACCCATTTTTATATAATACCTGACTATATTTTGACAGGGGACTATGAAATGACCAAGTCGTTTCCGATTCTTCGAATTTTCCTGGATTAGTGGTAATTGGAATTTCCATTTCGCTCATATATTTATCAACTCTCCTATATTGAATTTTATTTTCTTCATCCATTCCCCAACTAGTTTGACGAGGGATTCTAAACATCGGATGGTTTAATACCATTACGAATTTACCTCCACTTTTCAAATGTCTTTCGGCATTAATTATTACTCCTTCAAAATTTCTAATATTTTGTAGAGCCAAAATTATCACCACCAAATCAAAATGATTTTCTGCCAATGGTAAAGTTTTACTGGCATCAGCTACTATAAATTGATGTTTTTGATTTTGACTTTTTTTCTTGGCTTGGTCAATCAAACTTCTGGCTATATCCACTCCCACATATTCTGTATTTTGATTAATTTGTCTTTCGAATATTCCCTGACCACAGGCCAAATCAATAACTGACTCTAAATTATTAAAATCAATTATTTTTTTTAAATTCGGAAAAATTACTGCCTGATGAAAATAATGACCTTCATCACCCACAATTTTGTTGTACCATTTACTTGATTTTTCCCATGAAGTATTCTGCATGGCCAAAGTTTATCACATTATTTATCTACTCAGTGTTATTCGGGTTATAATACATCAATGGTAATTATAAAAAATAGCCAACAGATTGAAGGTATTCGTCGTTCTTCACATTTAGCCGCCGAGACTCTAAAATATTTGTCCGGATTTGTTAAACCAGGTATTAACACTGAAGATTTAAATACTTTAGCTCACAAATATATTATTTCTCACCAAGCTATACCTGCTCCACTTAATTATGGTGGTTTTCCCAAAAGCATTTGCACTTCTATTAATGATGTTGTTTGTCATGGAATTCCTTCACCAAAAGAAATTCTTAAAAAAGGGGATATCATTAATCTTGATATCACTACTATTTTAAATGGTTTTTATGGTGATATTTCCGCTACTTATCCAATTGGAAAAATTTCTTCTTCAGCCAAAAAATTAATTGATGTCACCAAAAAATCCTTATCTCTTTCCATAGATTATCTAAAGCCAGGTAGAATTCTCAACGATTGTGTCGGTAAAATTATTCAACCTTATGTTGAAAAGTTTGGTT
>CAZICU010000022.1:0-10144 GCA_964537905.1 uncultured Gammaproteobacteria bacterium | reverse complement strand
CAATTTGGTGCCGATCTTAATCAACTCAAAACCGAACTCGAAGAAAAATTAAAAGAAAAAAATATTCAAAAACCTGAAATTAAAAATTTAAAATTAAAAATTAAAAATTCCGATTTTAGTTTATCTAAAATCGGTCATCTCCATCCCATCACTCAAACCGAACGTCAGTTAAACGAAGTTTTCCGAAAATTAGGTTTCTCTGTTTATAATAGTTTAGAAATTGTTACTGATCAATTTAATTTTGAATATCTTAATGTTCCCCCAGATCATCCAGCTCGTGACATGCAAGATAGTATTTATATTAAAGAACCAGAATATCTTCTTCGAACTCAAACTTCTGCCATCGAAGCTTATTTACTCAAAGCCAAAGCTAATAATTTACCTATCAGAGCTGCTTTTCCTGGAGCAGTTTTTAGGAATGAAAAAGTAAATCGGTCTAATCATTTTGTTTTTCATCAGTACCAAGCTGTTGTGGTTGATAAAGGTATCACTATGAAAGATTTAATTGGTACCATGAATCTTATGTTTAAAACTCTCTATGGAGAAAAAGTTGTTGTTCGCTATCGTTGTAAATATTATCCCGAAGTCGAACCAGGAGTTGGCCCTGATATGCAATGTTTCAGTTGCCATGGAGTCGGTTGTCCGCTTTGTAAATACGCTGGTTGGATTGAAATGGGTGGTAGTGGTATGATTCATCCCAAAGTTTTACAAGCCGCCGGTATTGATCCCCATATTTGGTCCGGTTTTGCCTTTGGTATGGGTCTCGATCGTTGGACTATGGCTCAAAAAAATATTAAAGATATTCGCACCCTTATGGGTGGAAATTTAGCCTACAAACCCAATGAAAAATAAAACTTTCTACTTTTTACTTTATACTTTCTACTAATATTTATGAAACTAATATATTCCCATTTACAAAAATTTCTTCCTGATCTCAAAGTTGATCCACAACAACTTCGTGATGATTTAACCATGATCGGTCATTTCACTAATTATTTTGAAGAAATCGATAGTGAAATTGTTTTTGATTTAGATATCAAAGTAAATAGGGGAGACTGTTTAGGCTATTATGGTCTTGCCCGTGACCTTTCTGTTTTTTACAATATTCCATTAATACCAATCTATAATCAAGTCATTGCAAGCCAAACGAAGCAAGTTCTTCCCCTCAAAATCACCACCGACAATGTCAAACGAGTTATGGCCATAAAACTTTCCGGTCTTAAAAACCAATCTTCACCTCAATGGCTCAAAACTTTTATTAAATGTCATGGTAACAACCCTATTAATCTTATTGTCGATCTCACTAATTACATCATGTTTATGTATGGCATTCCGAGCCATGCTTTCGACATCCAAAAATCAACTGAAAATCTTATTTGGGAAATGAATCGTAAATTTTCCGAATTTACCAGTCTTGATGGCTCAAAGTTAAAATTAGATAATAGTATTTTAATGATTAATAACCCCAATCAAGCTCTTAGCTTAAGTTTTTGGGGTGGAGAAGCCTGTGCTATCAACAACAACACTACCGACATTATTATCGAAATTGCCATTTATAACCCCACTACAGTTCGCCAGAACAGTCGCAGTCTTAAATCTGTTACCGAAGCCGGCACTCGACTCGAAAAATATCTTGACCCAGAAACTATTCCCATTGCTCTCAATGCCTTAACCAATTTAATTATAGAAAATTGCTCAGGTCAAATTAATTCTCAAATTTTTGATTATTATCCAAATAAAATAGAATTACCCAAAATCGAATTTGATTTTAAGAAACCATCTTTAGTTTCTGGTATCGATATTCCTCAAAATTTTATTATCGATTGTTTAACTCGTTTAGGTTGTATTTTCCCTAAAGGGTTAGGGAAGGATTTAGTTACACCACCTTCCATTCGTACTGATATTTCTCTCGAAGCTGATCTTATTGAAGAAGTTGTTCGTTTTTGGAATTACAAAAATATTCCTATTGATCAACCATTGGCTTTTAAACAAGTTCCTGACATTACTCCACCAGAAATTTTTTTAATTGATCAATTAAAAGATAAATTAATTAATCTTGGTTATGATGAAGTTCTTACTTGGCCTCTTGTTACCACTTTCATCGATAAATCGACTGTTATCAAAACTCAAAACAGTATTAATTCTGAAGCTATCTATCTTCGTCAATCTTTAATTCCCTCTTTAGAGCAACAACTTGATCAATATACTCGTTTCAAATTACCCTATCCCCAATTTTTCGAAATCAGCAAAATTTTCTCTAAAGAAGGGGATAAATTTATCGAAAAAAATGCTTTGGGAATTTATAATCACAATGCCGACAATCTTAGTAAAGACGTTTTACAAAATATCTTTACCGACAAAACAAAAATAATTTTTAAAAATAATTTTGCCGAAATTATATTAGACGATTTACCAAAACCCGAAAAATATCTTCCCAATCAACAACAAAATAATGCTTACGAATTAACCTCTCAAATTATTACTCTCGACGCTAATATCACTTTAGATACCAAAGAAGATCCAATCAAATTAATTAAAAAATATTCTAAAATTATCGGACAAAAATATCTTTGGAAACTGATTATTACCGATATTTATCAAGATTCAAAAACCAACAAATATCGTTATACTTTCCAAGCCTCATATTTTAATTTAGACGATAAAACCGCCAAAAACATCCACCTAGAATCATTTGGTTTAAAATAAATTCAATTCACCAACACCGTCATTGCAAATCTTCACCTCATTGCGATCCGCCAGCTGGCGGAGAAGCAATCTCCTTGAAATTTAGATATCATTTAATATATTTTTATATAAAAAATAGTATTTTGATTTATTAGCAGTCTACATTATAGACTGCTAATAAGTATTTAATTTAAAAAATAGCCATAAAATAGGCAAATTATTGAGATATTACTGGCGTAATTGTCATTATCGGAGCAACCGTCACCATTACAGTTGGTATTGTTGTCGGTAATGGTTGCCAATTCCAAGGAGTATTTACTCCAATCTTTGCTTCTCTTTCTTGACTATGACCATCTCTATCAGTCGCTTTAACTTTAATCACATGAGGACCATCATTTAAACTTAATTTCATTTCAAAAGGACGTTCCGTCCAAGTCTTTTTTTCTACTCCATCTACCCACAATTTAACTTCGATAATTTTTACCAAAGAATTAGTATTAATTTTAACTTCAAAAGTATTTCCTACTGTCGATTCATTTGCTGGACTATCAATCCCCACATTAACTCTACCATCAGTTCGACAATAATCTGTTGGTACTTGATATTTACCTTGATCAGGTTGCTGACTAATCCAATTATCGATTCCTTCTTGCCATCTATTTTTTCCATCAGTCGAAACTAAATCGTTTTCTTTAAATATAAAAAATTCTTTTTCTTCATAATTATTATTAGCCACATCATCTGGAGTTGCCAAACCCGATACTCCTTTACAAACTTTAAGTTTTTTATGAATTGGATCAGAAATATTAGCTTGAGTTCCATCAATAAAATAATCATTTCGACTCAAAAAACCATCATGTGACGGATAACCAGAAATTTTATCTACTTCCAAAGAAATAATTTTATTTGGAATAGAAAAATCAACTTTTGGTAACTTTGATAATCCATATTTCATAATTTTATTCCAAATAGGAGCCGCTCCAGAAACACCAGAAACCAAACTTCCCATAGCTGTATTATCATTATTTCCTACCCAAACAGCTGTTAATAAATTTGGTGACCAACCAATTGCCCAATTATCTTTTTTATCATTAGTAGTTCCTGTTTTAGCCGCCACTTGATATCCAGAAATTTGAAGTGAATTAACCGATCCGAATGTCATTTCTCGAGCTGAATTATCCGACAAAATATTAGAAATAATAAATGCTTCTTGTTCTGTCATCACTTTTTTTCCATCAACTGGTTTATATTCTTCCAAAACTCGACCATCCTTATCTTCAACTTTTAAAATTCCTATAGCTTCCATTTTCATCCCCTTATTAGCAAATGCCGTATAAGCCGAAGCTAATTCAATCATTCTTACTTCTGCTCCACCCAAAGTCACTGCCAATCCAAATCTAGATAAATTTTCAGCTGTTGGTTCTAATGTTGATAACCCCATATCATAAGCTTGCTGTAACATATTCTTTACTCCTACAAATGCCAAAGTTTTTACTGCTATAGTATTGATTGAATTTCCCAAAGCATTTCTTAGACTCATTGGCCCATTAAATTTACCATTATAATTTTGGGGTGAATAATCTTTTTGACCACCAGTTCCAGGAAAAGTAACTGGTGTATCCATAATCATCGTTGCCGCCGTCCAACCTTTTTTAATAGCACTCAAATAAGTTATCGGTTTTATCACTGATCCTGGTTGTCTCAAAGCTTGAGTCACTACATTAAAATTACCATCAGTTTTAGTTGACCAATAATCACGTGAACCTACCATAGCTAATATCTGACCAGTTGTTGGGTCAATAATTACAGCCGCGCCATTAGTTATTTTTTTAGATTCACTGGCATCAATTTCATTGGAAACAATTTCTTGAGCCTTATTTTGTAAATCCAAATCCAATGTAGTCGTGATTTTTAATCCTCCACCTTCAATTACTTCTTCACCGTATTTTTCGGCTAATAATTCTTTTATCCAAAAAACAAAATGAGGTGCTTGCATTGTCGATTTTTGACTTTTAAATTGATAGTTTTCTACCTTTACCATCGTCTCATCCGCTAAAGTTTTACTAATATAATTATCTTCCACCATCCTATCAAGAACATGTTTTGTCCTGTTTATATAAGCTTTTGGGGTACTTGAATAAGGAGAATAAACACTTGGTAATTGTGGCATTCCGGCTAAAATAGCACATTCAGCCAAATCTAATTCTTTAACTGTTTTTCCAAAATATTGTTCCGCCGCCGAACCAACTCCCCACGATGCTCCACCATAAGGGACTTCATTTAAATACATTCCTAAAATTTCATCTTTTTTATATTTAGCATCTATTTGAATCGATAAAATCAATTCTTTAATTTTTCTTGTTGCCGTTCTTTCTGTGGTCAACAATACTGTTCTAGTTAATTGTTGAGTTAAAGTTGAACCTCCAGTTACTTTTCCAAAATAAAAAAAGTTTTTTACAATTCTAAATGGTGTTAGGGGATCAAATCCTTTATGTTTATAAAAATCTTTATCTTCAACTGCCACTGTCGCTTTTTTTAAATATTCAGGAATATCATCAAAATTTACTGGATCACGCTTAGCCTCATCGTAGATATCATACAATACTTTACCATTTCGATCATAAACCTTACTTGAATAACCATCTCTTCTGACTACTTTTGTTGGTGATGGTAAGTCTTTTGAAAAATAAGCAAACAAAATAATTAAAGCCACCAAACCAACGCCTATTAGAGCTAAAAATATTTTAAAAAAATTTAACCAAAATTTCTTACTTTTAAATATCTTTTTTACCCCTTTATTAATTCCCGATCTTCGCTTAAATTGGGAAAAATTACGTTTCCAAGCCCGAGACAACATTTATCTGTTTATTAAAACCAATAAAAAAGGAACCATCCCTGAAAGTAATAACACTACCAAAGTAATTACTAAAATTATTTTAGTCAAAGTCTTCTTCTTAAGAATCATAAAAATATGATACCACAAACCAAAATATTATTTATTTCACTCAAAAAACATTCCAGAAATTAAATCAAAACTAATTTTAATTATTTTTTTTAATAAGCCAGTTGATAATCAGAAAATATTCCCGGATGTAAACTATCTCCTTGATCAATTATTGATTTTGCCGCCAAATCTCCTTTAATAAAATAGTCAAACCAGGCTCCTCCAAAAGTACTTGTCAATTCTAACACTTTATCATTTGTCATCGTGGCTTTTCTATCTAAAGCCTGAGCAATCATATCACCCTCAATTGTTCCAGTTGGTGAAAATTGAACATGATTAGCTCCATTTAAAATCAACAAAGCTTTTTTTGAATTAGTCATACCATAAAGAGATTTTGACGCTTCAGGAGTAACTATACTATCTAAACTTCCGACCAAATACATAATTGGAACATTAGTTTTTGATATAGTTGCATACATCGAATCCATATATCTTTTTATATATTGTCCCAAAGGTATATTAACTGTTAACTTAGTTAAATCAGACACTAATTTTAAAGCTCCGGTTTCTCTTGATGGCGGAGCAATATCAAATATTGCTTTAACTTTTGGTATTCCCGCACTATATAAAGCAACCGCTGCTCCCATTGAATGACCTGCTAACCCAATATTATTTAAATCAACCTTTCCTTTTAATCCAGAAGAAAATTTATTTCTCAAAGATAGATATCTTAAAAGATAACTGGTCAAATTTTTACCTTCACTCAAATCAACTCCAGGAGGTAATCTGTTTGGTAAAACCACAATATATCCCTTTTTAACCATATATTTAGCAAACCAATTATAATAATCATATTTAGACGCCATTCCATGGCTAAAAAAGATCACTGGGTAAGGACCTACATTATTATTTGATCCAGATGGATAATAAAGTGCTACTCCATAAAGACCAAAATTCAAAGTTTCTTTGGTATAAGTACTTTCACTTGCTACTCCTAAAACTTTCGGTTGTTTAGATATAAAAAACCAAATTCCTCCAACTAACCCCAAAAAAATTAAAACGATAAACAAATAAAATCGATTAAATGGTTTTTTATTCTTCATAGATTTCATACCCTAATTAAATACCTTTAAAAAGTTAATGTCAACAAAATGTCCTGGTTTATCCAAATAAAAAGTCAATTATCTTTTTTGATATCATCAATTTATGAATAGTCTAACTCAAATTCCTGGAGTAGGGGATAAAACTTTAGCCAAACTTCATCGGTTAGGCATTTTTATTCCTACCGATTTACTATATCATTACCCCTACAGATACGTTGATTTTTCTCATTCTACCAATATTTCACAATCTCAAGAAAATGAAAATATTACTATCACCGGTAAATTAATTAGTTTTCAAAATATTTTTACTCGTTCTCACAAAAATCTTCAAAAAGGCATTGTTGTCGATAAAACTGGTCAGATAAATTTACTCTGGTTTAATCAACCATATTTATCCAAAAATTTTACAGTTGGAGATATTTATAGTTTTGCTGGTACTGTCTCTGTTTTTCAAAATAAAAAAACTCTCATTAATCCAGTTTCTGGTAAATATAACACTGGAAAAATTATAGCTATTTATCCAGAAACTAATGGATTAACTTCAAATTGGTTTCGTAAAACTATTCAAACTTTTCTACCTCAACTAGTCTCTTCTGTTACTGAAACTCTTCCCCACCAAATCATTAAACAATATCATCTCTTTCCCTTATCAGAATCATTTAAACAAATTCATTCTCCTCAAAATTTAGAAATTTTAAATAAAGCCAAATATCGTTTATCTCTTCAAGAAATTTTAGCTATTCAAATTAAATCATGGTTATTAAAAAAAGAATGGATTTCCAAAAAACCTAAAATAATTCTTAAATCAGATCTAAAAATTGATCAAAAAATTAATCAACTAATTTCCTCTTTACCTTTTAAATTAACTGAGGCTCAAAACAAAGTCTGGCAAGAAATCAAAACTGATATTACTGACTCTCAAAAAGTTACTAATCGATTAATTCAAGGTGATGTTGGTTCTGGAAAAACTATAATTGCTCTTTTAGCTTGTTTTTTAACCCATTTAAATAAGTCTCTTTCTTTATTTTTAGCTCCAACTGAAATTTTAGCTCAACAACATTTTGCCACTTTTCAAAAGATTTTAAAACCCTTCAAAGTTCCTATTTTTCTTCTCACTGGTCATAAAAAAATTAAACAAAGCGAAATCCCACTACTACAAAATGCCATCATTATTGCCACTCATGCCGCGATTTATCAAAAAACCATTGTCGAAAATAATATTGCTTTATTAGTTATTGATGAACAACATAAATTTGGAGTTAAACAAAGATCATTTTTAAGTCATTTAGATAGTCTACCTCACTCTATCACTATGACTGCCACCCCTATCCCACGAACTATTAGTTTAACTTTATTAGGCAATTTAGATATTTCCATTATTGATAGTTTACCCAACAACCGTTTACCTATAAAAACTTTTTTAGTTCCTCCTTCAAAAATACCTCAGTGTTATTCATGGATTCAACAAGAAATTTTAAAAACCAAATGTCAAGCTTTTATTGTTTGTCCCTTTATCGATATTTCTGAAACTATGGCTAGTGTTAAATCAGCCAAAGTCGAATTTGAAAAGCTAAAATCAATTTTTCCCAAATTAAAATTATCTTTACTTCACGGTAAAATTAAGCCAAAAGACCGAGAAATTATAATTTCCGATTTTCAAAAAAATAAAACAAATATTTTGGTTACTACTCCAATTATTGAAGTTGGTGTCGATATTCCCAATGCTTCCATTATGATTATTCAATCAGCTGAACGTTTTGGTCTTTCTCAACTTCACCAACTCCGTGGCCGAGTCGGCAGGGGAGTCGCTCAAAGTTTTTGTTATTTTTTTACTGATTCAGAAAACGATAAAGCCCAAAACCGACTTAAATTTATGGAAAATCATCATAACGGTCTAAAAATTGCTGAATATGATTTAAAAATTCGTGGTCCAGGAGAAACTTTTTCTACTATTCAACATGGTTTTCCCTCACTCAAATTAGCCAACTTTTCCGATATCCAACTTATTAACACCAGTCAACAAATTCTTACTGATTTAATCAAAGATAAAAATTTAAATCTTTCCCAATTAATATCAATCGAAACCAACAAAGAGAATATTTTGAATAATTAAACCCACCCCTCACTTCATTCTTCCCATTTTCATTCTTTTTCTGTTACAATACTAACCATGACAGCAGTACCTAAACATTGGCCTTCCAGCCGTCGACAAGGTCGTCGCCGCGCTGCCGACAAAGGTCCAAAATTAATTAAACCTATCGTTTGTAAAAATTGTGGTCAACCAAAAATGGCCAATTTTCAATGTCCCAATTGTAAACAATAGTGAAAAATAAATACGATCCTCGTCATTTAAAACGAATTTCTAATTTCCAAGCCATTTTTGCTTGGAGCTGTGGTAATAATTCTCCTGTCACCGAAAACACCCAAGAAATTGTAAAAGTAATTCCTGAAATCGATAAAATTATTCAAGAAAATGCTCCAAAATGGCCTATTGATAAAATTAATCGAATCGATTTAAATATTCTTCGCTATGCTTTTTGGGAACTTTTTTATTTAAACAAAAATCCTCAAAAAGTTGTTATCGATGAAGTTATTGAAATTGCCAAAGAATATGGCACCGATTCTAGTTCCAGTTTTATCAATGGAGTTATTGGCAGTGCTCTAAAAAAGAATGAATCCACAACTTAATAAATTACAAAAAATAATCAAATATCAATTCCAAGATATTTCTTTTCTTGATCAAGCTTTAGTCCATCGATCTTCACTAAACGAACACCATCAATTCCAAGAATCCAATGAACGATACGAATTTTTAGGTGATGCCGTTTTAGAATTATGGATTTCTGATCGAATTTTTAAAAAATTTGAAAAATTTGATGAGGGTAAACTTACTAATCTCCGAGCTTTAGTTGTTTGTACTCAAAATTTAGCCAAAATATCAAGTAATTTTAATTTGGGTGATTTTATTTATCTCTCTCGAGGAGAAGAAAAACATCAAGGTAGAGACAATCAATCAATATTGGCTGATACTTTTGAGGCTATTTTAGGATCAATTTATCTTGATGGGGGTCTTTCTCCGGCTTTCGATTTTCTTGATTTATTTTTAACTTCCAGTGTTGAACAATTATCTCAAAAAGATATTTATAAAGATCCCAAAAGTATTTTTCAAGAAATTTCTCAAGCCAAAGAGGGGATTACACCTAAATATCAAACTATATCCGAATCAGGCCCAGATCATCAAAAAATCTTTGAAGTTGGTGTTTATCTAAACGAAAAACTCATTGCCAAAGGAACTGGTAATTCAAAACAAAAAGCCGAAGAAGCCGCTTCCATCAACGCCACCAAATCATTTAATCAATAACTTTCTACTTTCTACTTTCTACTTTCTACTTTCTACTTTCTACTTTCTACT
>CAZICU010000021.1:6042-10463 GCA_964537905.1 uncultured Gammaproteobacteria bacterium | reverse complement strand
AATTGATTTTTTATCAACAGAAACAGAAATATTTTTAAATTGAATCATACTAAGACTATTTTAGTATGAGTTTAAATATATGACAAGTAGATAATTAAAGATATTGAGAAAGTTGATCAAAAACAGGTTGATAATTTAAGTGATCTAAATTGGTTGAATCAAAAATAATGACTGGGGAATTTATATTTAATGGCTGATATTTCCCTTTGAGAAGATCGTCTTTGAGCTCATCATAATTACCGGTATCACAATGACCAGGATGACGTTCACCTGATTCAGAACGTTTTTTAAAACGATCAAAGAGAATTTGACCATCTGATTGACACATAATTTGAATAGCGGAATAATTGTATTTTTCAAGACGAGAGAAAATTTCGACTGATTCAAATTCGGTTTTAAAATTACCTTCAATAATAATTGGTTGACCAGTGATCATAAAAGAATCAAGAATATAATGAAGAAGAACAAAACTGGCTCGACCTAAAATTTTTGACCATTCCCTATCCTTCCAACCAACAGTATCAAAAAGGATTTCTTTGAGATTATCTTTGGTAACTAAAGGAAAATTAAATTTTTTTGAAATGGCTTTGGCTAAGGTAGTTTTACCACTAGAAGGTGGACCAGAAACGATAATTAAAATTGGTTTAGTAGTTATCACTAATTAATTATATCTCGCCAATGGAAATATTGAGAATAGAGACCAGTTGGTCATTAACAGAAACTTTGGAGCCTTTGGATTGATTTAATAAAGCTTGACCAAGAGGACTTGCTACAGAAATCCAATTTGGTTGAAGATTAGTATCATTTTTACCAACCAAAGTAACTTCTAATTCCCGACCGTCGGATTCAAATTTTATTTTTACTTTACTACCAAAAACAACAGTCTTGGTTTGAGTTGGAGCCGATTGAATGACACAAGTTTTAAGATCAGCTTTGACTTGATCAATTTGAGAATATAACAAAAGTGCTTGTTCTCCTAAAAATATGTAAGCAGAATTTTCTTTTAAATCGCCACCTTCAGCGGCTATTCCTCTTTCTTCACAAGTACGACTTAATTTGGCTTGAAGTTGAACAAGAGTGGCTTCTAATTTTTGTTTTCCTAATTTAGTAATCATAAGGTGATATATTAACAAATTAGGAATCAACTCACAAATAGAAAAAGATTACAAAAAATTAGTTAATCTGATAACTGAGATTAACGGTAATTCTGACTTCTTCACTGCCAGTTTGAATATTGGTATTAACAGCTTGATCAACGGCACCGCCAGCAGATTTTAAACTGTAGGCTACTGGACGAACCAAATTGCTTTCATTAGAACTTTCATAATAACCAATGATTTTACCTAGTTTAAAGCCAGCAATTTTAGCGGCAATTTCGGCTTTTTTGGAAGCTTGAGCTACAGCGTCTTTACGAGCAGATTCTTCGGCAGCATAGCGATTATCAACATCAAAAGTAATGTTATTAACTTGGTTAGCACCATTGGAGGTAGCAGAATCAATAACATCATTAATTTTATCGAGATCAGTAATTTTAATTTTTAATTGAGTACTAGCACTATAACCAGTAATTTTTTGAATACTACTTGACCAATCGTAATTAGGGTTAATTGAGTAATTAGTGGTTTGAATATTTTTTGAATCTATATCAAGATTTTTAAGACCAAGAATAATTTTATTGATAACTTCATTTATTTGAACTTGGACTTGTTTGACAGTAGAAGCATTTTTTTGAATACCCACGTTAACATAGGCAATGTCGGGTTTGATAGAAATTACTCCTTCACCAGTGACAGTAAAAGTATCGGTCTTATTGGTGACATTACTATTGACGGAAAAAGATAAGGGGTTACCTAATTTGGAATAAACTGAGGCGGCTAAAAAGAAAAAAATAATAATTAAAAAAGCTGGAATAATTTTTTCGATATAGATTTTCATAATTTAATTATACATAAAAAATAATTTTTTTAAAAAAATTTTGATAATAGTTTTAAAGAGAAGAAAATGATAGGATGGAATATGACTCAAAATGAAGAAAAATGTCCCAAGTGTGGTGCACCATTAGGTGAGATTACCGAAACAGCAACTGGAAGAAAACTACAGCGATGCAGTCAAGGTTCGTGGAATCCACAAACTCATAAAAATGAGGGTTGTGATTATGTAAAATGGTTGGAAGTAGAACCAAAAGAATTGGAGGAAAAATGTCCAAAATGTGGGGCTAATTTGGTTTTACAAGTGACTCGATTTGGCAAAAAAATGAAAAAATGTAGTGCTGGAAGTTGGGATAAAGAAGCCAAAAAAGTAATCGGTTGTGATTATGTGGAATGGATAAATGGAACTTCAGAAAATTTGGAGGAAAAATGTCCGAAGTGTGGGGCTAATTTGGTTTTGTATACTACTGCTAATGGAAAAAAGATGAAAAAATGTTCCACTTCGGGATGGGATCGAGAAGCCAAAAAAGCCACCGGATGTGACTATGTGTTGTGGCTTAAAGCTGGACAAACAGTCAGCGATAATGGTGAAGAATTTTTACCACCAGAAGAATAAAAAATGTTTGATGGAGTTATTTTTTTTCAATCACTGGAATAGGAATTTTAGCGAAACCTTCGAAGGCTTTGAGGACTTCAATAGGTACCATATAAACAACAGTGTTGGATTGATCGGAAGACATATCATTGATAGATTGAAGAGTTCGAAGATGGAGAGCACCAGGAGTAGTACTAAGTTCTTTGGCGGCTTTGGCGATATTTTGAGAAGCGGCTAGCTCACCTTCGGAGTTAATAATGACAGCTCGCTTTTCCCGTTCGGCTTCAGCTTGTTTACCAATGGTTCGTTCCATTTCAGCCGGAAGACTGACATCCTTTAATTCAACATTATTGACTTTTAAACCCCAAGCGTCGGTTTCTTTATCAACGATTTCACGAATTCTTTCGGCAATTTTGTCACGACTAGAAAGAAGTTCATCTAAAGTAACCTCGCCTACAATGTTACGCATAGTGGTTTGAGCATATTGAGAAATGGCATAACGAAAATCTTCGACCTCAATAATAGCTTTGGGGGCATCACTAACTTTGTAATAAATAACAGCATTAACTTTGACAGAAACATTGTCGCGAGTGATAGCATTTTGATCGGGAACATCGACAGCTTTAACCCGAACATCGACTTTTTGATAACTTTGAAAAATAGGAAAAACCAATCGCCAACCTGGTTCCATGATAGAAGTAAATTTACCAAAAGTAAATTTAACACCCTTTTCGTATTGATTGATCTGACGAACAGAAATAATGAGAAGAAAAATTAAAATACCGATAAAAGGAAACATAAAATTTTGTTGAATAATAACTTAAATTATTATACATCTAATTTAAAAAACAGGGAATAAAACTAGATTGGTAATCGATAATTTAAATTATTTTGTCGGCAGAAATTATATGTAATGTGATTTTTTTAATTATAAAACCAAAGAATTTACCATTAAAAAAATATTAAATATCCGAGTAGAATATTACTTATAATAATATGTCTCAAACTTCTCATGCCTGAAATTAAAGATTCTCCCTCACCAGTAGTAAAACAAGAAAAAACTAGCCAATTAATTGAAAGAATAAGTGATCTTTCTAATTTTTCTGGATTTTTAGATAATGATAATCATGTTGATAGTCACTTTTTAGAATCTCTTATTAATAAAGGGTTTTATATACCATACACCCTTTTGTCTGAAAAAAATCTTAAAAATTTTAACAATCAAGATAAAGTTATGTGGTCACTTTATAGAGATATTGGTTTAAATATTTATAATAATTACGAACTTGTAAATAAATTTTTTACTGAAAATATTCCTGACTTTTCTGATAAATTTTTAGATCAGGATAAAAATAATAATTTTTACTTTAATAGTCACTTTTTAGAAACGCTTATTAATAAAGGATTTTATATACCATCCGCACTTTTGTCTGAAAAAAATCTTAAAAATTTCAACAATCAAGATATAGTTATATGGTCACTTTATAGAAATATTGTTAAAAACAATAATAAAAATTACCAATATGTAATTAAATTCTTTGCAAATAATATCTCTGATTTCCCGAAATTTATTAAAAATGATAAACCTAATAGTTTGTTTTTAAAAAGTCTGTTAAATTCTAAAATTGAAATTCCAAAAGAACTTTTATCTGAAGAAAAGCTGATTAATTTTAGTGATCAAGACAAAATTGTGTGGTCACTTTATAGAGATGTTGTGAAAAAAAATGATTATAATTACCAACTTGTAAATAAATTTTTTACTGAAAATATTTCTGACTTTTCTGATAAATTTTTAGATCAGGATAAAAATAATAATTTTTACTTTAATAGTCAATTTTTGGATAGTCTGTTAAATTCTAAAATTGAAATTCCAAAAGAACTTTTATCTGAAGAAAAGC
>CAZICU010000021.1:0-5942 GCA_964537905.1 uncultured Gammaproteobacteria bacterium | reverse complement strand
AGTCTGTTAAATTCTAAAATTGAAATTCCAAAAGAACTTTTATCTGAAGAAAAGCTGATTAATTTTAGTGATCAAGACAAAATTGTGTGGTCACTTTATAGAAAAATTAGGAATGATAATAATTATAATAAACTTGAAAATGAATTCATCACTGACAATATTTCTGACTTTTCTAAATTTATAGATCAAGACAACCATTTCAATAGCCAGTTTTTAGAAGCTCTTGTAACATATGATATTAATATTCCAGAAAACTTTCTTTCTAAAGAAAAATTAGTTAATTTTAATGACCATGATAAAGTTATATGGTCAGTTTATAGAGATATTTGTGAAGATATTAATTATGATTCTTTACAACAAAAAAAATTCAATAAATTCTTTGCCGACAATATTTCTGACTTTTCTAAATTTATAGATCAAGACAACCATTTCAATAGCCAGTTTTTAGAAGCTATCTTAAATTCTGGAATCGATATTCCATATAAACTTCTCTCTTCGAAAAACTTTATTAATTTTAATCATCAGGACAAAGCGATGTGGACATTTATAAGAGATAATCGAACTTTTGATAAATTTATCGTTAAAAATAAAGATAATTTCAATAAATATATTGTTGATAATAAGTATACTTTGGATTTTTTTAATGATCTAAAAATTAATAATAATGATGAGTTTGTCAATTATTTTAAAGACAAAGCTTCTAAAGGAGACTGGATTACTGCTTTTGGTAAAGATACTATAGATTCCTGGTTAAGTATTTTACCAACTAAAACAGATGAAAAAAGAAATGCTTTTACTCATAATGAATATGATCGTACCTCTCAATTTTTTAAATTTTTAATTGATAACGATCAAATTAAATTTAATTTAACCAGTGAGAATATTAAACTAGCCACTGAATATATTCAAAATTTTGGTTTAGCCAAATCTCCAATAATTTTTGAATATTTTACAAATATTAAAAAATTTGAAAATGGAGACATTAATAATTTACCGATAGAATACACTGAAAATAAAATAAATTCTGTCGATAATTTAAAAAATCAGATAAATGAGTTAAAGAAAAAATGTTTTATCCAAGAATCAATTACTAATCCCCAAGAATTAAACCAATTTCAAAAAGAATTATTATCAATAATAACTGGACACGCAATTAATCGTTGGACTCGTATTCCATTAGATCAAATAATTAGCGATTTCTCCTCTGATTTAGCTAAAGGACAAATTGCTAGATTAGATTCTCATTTTAAACCAACTTCTTTAGAAATTTCTAAATTAAAAACAAAAGTAAAAGAAGATCTTTCTAAGAATATTATTTTAAAAAATATTAAACAAGAAATAGTCACTGCTATTAATGGGTCAGATGAAATTGATAACTATAAATCAAAAATTACAGATCTTTTAACCAGTAAAATTGCTATCCTTTCTTCAAAAGAATCTAATGATTTTATAAAAAAACAAATTAATTCATTTACTTCTCATATCACATTAATCAATCAATCAGATTCAATTGATTCACTAATTGAAAAAATATTAACCCTTAATCTCAACTTAGGTAGTGATAAAAACCGAGATTATCAGCAAGAATTTAATTCAGTTTTAAGACAATTAGTTTTTCAAAAAGCAGTTATTAAACATCAGTCTCCAGAATGGCGAGAAAACCTTAAAAATAATATATTAAATAATAATGATGTTTCAATTGTTACCGACAGTCTTAATTTTTTGAGCAATATTATTAAAACTCATGCTCTTAATTTAAATAATAACGATGAAAATTATTGGGATCAAAAAACTTTTGAAACTTTAAAAAAATATTCAAAAGTTTTTAAAAATAATTTAGCTATTGGTTTTTATATTAAAGAATTACAAGAAATAGAAAAAATGTTTGAAGTAACTAAAGAAAATTCAAATTTAAAAATCGCAATGATTCCCGATCGGGGTTTAATCGGTGAAATGTCTGGTTATCTGCCCGATGTTTGTTACACTAAAGTTTACCCGTTACTAAAACAATATCCCAATTTAACTCCATATAAATTTATTGATCAGTCTGATCCAAATAATCCTGAGTTTATTGGTTCAGTTTTAGTTTTTAGAGTTGATTCAACTGAAAACGATTCTGTATTTTTAATTAGGGCTTTCAATGTTCCCAATGAGCAAGAAATTGATATTGGTATTTTTTTTGAAAAATTTGTTGATTCATTATCTCAAACAGCCAAAGAATTAGGTGTTAAAAAAATAATTGCTGCCGGAACATCTGGAACTATTTCTAATTATCTTCTGACACAAAATTATTTCATTGATAAATATGTCAAAGGGGGTATAAATATCCCTCTTAAAGAAAAATTTGACTTTAATAATACTAATAATCTTGAAGATTCATATGATATTACTAAAAAATGTTATTTGGTTCGTGATTTAACTTAAAACTAATCAAAAAATTATTGTAGTTGAAAAATGATCCTCTAAAATAGCATGATTTTGGTACATATTATATTCAAATATTCGACTTTTGTACTTGTATCTTTTTTCTTTTGTTGGTTGGTTAATTACTATTATTGGTAGTATTCAATTAATAGATTTGGGAATTAAAATTTATGTTTTTAAAGTCTCTGAATACACTTATTATTCAGATCAAATAATTAAAAAACTAAAAAGGAAACATAATTTTTTTTGAATATTAAATTAGATTGTTATATGCCGAATTTAAAAAACAGGGAATAAAACTGGATTGGTAATCGATAATTTAAATTATTTTGTTTGCCAAAGACCATGAACATTACAGTAAGCCCGAATAGTAATATTGTCGGCAGAAATTTCAAAAATCGCTTCAGCTTTATCATTTGGCTTTAAAAATTTTTTATAAACTTTATCATCAGTAATAATTTCAATTAATTCGATATAATGAGCTTTTTCCATAGGATGGAGAACAGAACCAACTTTGACAGTAATTTTATTTTCGAATTTTTCGACGACTGGTAAATGTTTTTCATAACCAGTGTCTTCGGTTTTAGTTTGAAGTAATTCCATGAGTTGACCACAACAAATAAGTTGGCCAGCACCAGGATGAATAATTTCAATAACATTACCGCAAATAGGACATTTATATATTTGGTTTATAGTTGTCATAAATTATGATTACTTATATTATAATCTTTTTTAAAATTAGAATAAATAAATTTTGATTTAACTTATTAAACTAAAAGCCAAGTGGCTAAACCGAGAAAGGCTAAAAATCCAAGAATATCAGTAGCGGTAGTGATAAAGATTGTGGCCGAAGAAGCAGGATCTTTGCCAATTGATTTCATTATTAAGGGAACTATAGTACCAAAAAAAGCGGCAACAACTAAATTTATAATCATAGCAATTGATAGAATTAAGCCAATTATTGGATTTTTATTTAAAATTAAGACAACAAAAAAAACCAAAATACCGTTGATAATCCCATTAGTTAATCCAGCCAGAATCTCCCCTATCAAAGGTCTAATAAAATTTTTAAAACTAATTTGTTTTAAAGAAATACCCCTAACCATAACAGCGAGTGTTTGAGTAGCAGCGTTACCACCCATACCGGCAACTACTGGCATATAAACGGCTAATAAAACATATTTTTCTAAAGTTTGTTTAAAAAAACCAACAGTAAAAGCGGCAAATAAAGAAGTGATTAAATTAATAATTAACCATTTATATCTGAATCTAATTTTTAATTTGGCACTATCGGTGACTTCTTCTTCATTTTTGACACCAGCAAAATTATATAACGATAAACTTTCTTGTTCTTTTAAGAGTTTTAAAACATCATCGGTATAAATAATCCCAATAATATTACTATTATCATCAAATACAGCTAATTTTTTGTGAGGAGAATTTCTAATTTTTTCAATTACTTTTTTATTGGAAGCTTTGTAATGAATTCTTTTTATCGGTCTAACATATTTTTTAACTTTTTCGGTGGAATTGGCAAAACCTAATTCATAACCAGGGATGTAACCAATAACCTTACCTTTATCAAGAACAATTATCTCTGGGGGTTTACCAGTTCTTTTTTCGTGTTTTTTAAATTTTTCAGCAGTGTTGCTAATAATATCATCAACATCAACTTGAATATAATTTAAAGTCATTAATCCACCAGCGGTTTCTCGATCAAATTTTAATAATAAACTAATTTGATCTTGTATTTCTTGAGAAAGTCTAGTTAATAATTTTTCTTGAGTTTTTTTATTAAAAAGCTGTAAAACATCAGTGGCATCATCTGGATCCAAAGCAGTTAATAAAGTTACGGCTTGATCTTCTTCGAGGTTATTTAGGATTTGATACTTAAGGTGTTTACTTAATCTTAAAAAGATGATCTTTCTTTTCTTAAAGGGAATTTCTAAAAAAAATTGACTCCCTTTTTTGGGATTAGAGTATATTTTTTTTAAATAAAAATTGATATTTTTTTTCATTTGAATTGCCTTTATAAAAATTATACAAGGAAAAAAATAATTTTTTTGTTTATCTTTAAATTGGTAATTATTATATTTAATGTAATAATTAGATATGGTAATTGGTGGAATAGTTGTTTTTGTGATAATCTTAATTGTTATATTAATTTCGTCGGTGCAAAATAAACACCAAAGGAGTGAAATGCCTTTAAAATTGTTATATACACTTTTGATTGGAATTTTTGTAGCTGTTTTTATAGGGGTGGGAATTGCTGCTTTCTATCCAGAATTAAAATATCCAGAACCACCAAATTCAATCAAATACGGTTACTCTGAGCCTGAAAAAAATGAAAAAATGTCAGAGGAAACTAAAGCGGAAATAGAAAAATATGAACAAGAACAAAAAACTTTTCAAATAAATTCACAAGTTTATAACAGAAATGTATCGATTTTAGCCTTGATATTTTCAATTATACTGGTAATTATAAGCTTAACTTTGTTTAAAAAAATATATTTGATTGCTGATGGATTATTGTTGGGAGGAGTTTTGACTTTGTTGTACAGTGTAATTCGAGGGTTTGAGAGTGATAGTAATATGTTTAGATTTATAGTAGTATCGGTAGGATTGGTAATTTCATTGTTTTTGGGATATGTAAAATTTATTGCTCCAACAGCAAAGAAAGAATAAATTTGAGGGTGATTTGACAAGAGACGTATAATATAGGTAATGAAGAATATAATCAAAGTAGTTCTTTGTTTTGTTTTGTTGTTTGGTTTGAGGGTTGGAAAAATAAAAGCACTAAATCCAGTTTATGATATTCGAGTTGATAAAGAAATTAAGATAATGCCCACCAATACTCCTGTGCCAACAAGTATTGTAATTAAACCAATAAAAGAAATTGAAATAGATATTATGCCCTTAGCGACAAAAACACCGACGGCGATAGTGGTGACTCAAATAGTAACAGTTACACCAAATCCAACTGTATCAGAAACAAATAATAAACCAACAGAAACTGAAAAACTTACAACTACTCCAATCGCAGAAGAAACAGTAACACCAGAACCGACAGTAGAAGAAATAAAAACAGATGAAAAAGATAATAAAGATTCCAGTAAATGGTTTTGGATTATTATCGTCGGATTTTTAACTTTGATTTTGATAGTTCAAATTTGGTCAACTAGAGAAAACAAAGAAGATAAAGACGAACAAGATGATATTCAATCATAAATGCCTTGATTATTTTTTTAACATCAGAATTACTTGTTAGAAAAAAAATCTTTTGAGAGGACGAATGGCAAAAATTAGCCAACCAAGAAACAATAACCAATGGTTTATTGATAAAACAAGAACTCTAAATCCAGACCAAACAGAAAAGAGAAAAAAAACAAAAAACATGACGGCTAATTTGGTACAAGCCATATCCCAAGTGTCTAGTTTAGCAATTTTTTTATTTAATTTACTTATCAGATCACCTCACCTCCTTGGTAATATATTTACAATAGAATTGTAACATTTTT
>CAZICU010000020.1:2091-11545 GCA_964537905.1 uncultured Gammaproteobacteria bacterium | reverse complement strand
TAAGCTGTTTGTGTTAAAGACATAAATAATTTTACACTAAATGTTAAAATAATAAGCATGATTGACAATAAAGTTGTTCGTACTCGTATTGCTCCCAGTCCAACAGGGGAATTACATATCGGTACTCTTAGAACTCTTCTTTATGATTATGCTTTGGCTAAAAAAAATAATGGTCAATTTATTTTTCGCCTTGAAGACACTGATCAAAAACGTTATGTTGAAGGTTCGGAAAAAAGATTATTAGAAGTAATAAAAGACTATGGTCTTAATTGGGATGAAGGTCCTGATATTGGTGGTCCTTTTGGCCCGTATGTTCAAACTGAACGTCTTCAAATTTATCAAAAATATATTAAAGAATTAATCGATAAAGGTTTGGCTTATTATTGTTTTTGTTCCCAAGAAAGATTAGATCAATTAAAATTAAGCCAAAAAGCGGCTAAAATTCAACCAAAATACGATCAACATTGTCTTCATTTATCAGCTGAAGAAATTAAAAAAAATATTGAAAATAAAATTCCTTACACAATTAGATTGGTTATTCCCAAAAATGAAACTATCATTTTTAATGATCTCATCCGAGGAAAAATTAAATTTAATACCAATGAAGTTGATGATCAAGTTTTAATCAAATCAAATGGTATTCCAACTTATCATTTTGCCGCCGTTGTCGATGATCATTTAATGAAAATTACCCATGTTTTTCGTGGCGAAGAATGGTTATCATCAACTCCAAAACATCTTTTGCTTTATCGATATTTTAATTGGGAAGTACCACAATTTGCTCATCTTACAGTTTTATTAAATCCAGATGGTAAAGGGAAAATGAGTAAACGTTCTGGGGCTACTCATGCTCGAGCTTTTTTAAATGAAGGTTATTTACCAGAAGCCATGTTAAATTTTTTAATGCTTCTTGGTTGGAACCCTGGTACAGATCAAGAAATTTTTACTCTTAATCAATTCATCCAAGCTTTTGATATTAGTCATCTTCATAAAAAATCTCCTATTTTTGATCGCAAAAAATTAGATTATTTAAATGGTTATTATCTTCGTCAAAAAACTGATGATCAATTATTTGAATTATTTAAAAAATTTTTACCTCAAGCTAGTGATGATCAAATTAAAATTTTAATTCCAGTTTTAAAGGAAAGAATAGTTAAATTATTAGATCTTCAAATACAAACTAAATTTTTATTTGAAGACATTAACTACGACAAAGATTTATTACTCAAAAAGGGGACTAATCCAAAACTAGCTATCGAATTTTTAAATCAAACAAAAAATTCTTTATTAACTTTAAAAACTTTTGACTTTACCACTATTCAATCTTGCTTAACAAATTTAATTTCATCAAATAGCTGGAATGTTGGAGAATTTTTTATGGTTTTTCGAGTTGCTATTTGCGGATCTGTCTTTACTCCTCCAGTAGTAGATTGTTTACCCGCTTTAGGTCAAGAAGCTACTCTTAGAAAAATTGACATTGCTATTAACAAACTTTCATAAATTTTTATAAAATAAATCTAGTGTTATTTTTAATTTTATTAATCTGTTTATTCATTCCTCAGTCTGTTTTTGCTGTTCCTAATCTACAAATTACTCTCAATCCAAGTATTATAAATTCTTGCGGTACTACTTTTCCTGTTACTTTTATTATTGAAAATGCCTTATCTAATTCATCATATTATTATAAATTTTACGGTGGTATTGGTAGTTCTAATACTCAAATTCAAACTTCATCTTCACTTTCATATACTTCAGATTGGACTAGTTTTAATACAGTTAATGTTGATACTGGTGGTAGTGCAGTTATTAATTCTTATGCTTATATCAAACCAGAAGTTCCTTCAGGAGATTATAATTTATATGTTCGTATTGCCTTAAATCCAAAAACTGGGGATAATTGGACTACTTATACTAGTCCAGTCTCGACTTTTTCTGTTACTCTTCCATCTCCAACTTCCACTCCCATTCCTATTCCTACTAACACTCCAATTTCCACCAACACTCCCACTCCAGACCCAACCAAAACAAATCCAGATCCGTCAACTATTAAAATTACCGAATTTATGCCTTATTCTGATCCTGAGTGGATTGAAATATATAACAAAAACGATTTTCCAGTTAAATTAGTTGGTTGGAAAATAGAAGATAAAGAAGGTCATACCAGAAATATTGGTAATAATGGTGTTTTATTTATCAATGCTATGAGTTATGTTGTTTTTGAATATTCTCCATTTTTCGACAATACTAACGCTGAAACGGTCATTGTTAGAGATCAAAATAATTCAATTGTTGGTCAAAAATCATACGACGCTGGTCTTCGAACTTTAGATAGATCTTGGTCATTTATTTCTGATAATTGGTGTCAATCAAGTATTACCAAAGGTTATGAAAATGTCACTTCATGTTATTTAGCTCCTACATCTACTCCAATTCCTATTAATACTCCTACTCCTAATCCACTCACTGATACTTCAAAATATACTCCAGATAAATCTGCTACCGAGTCAGCCATTATTGAGCCGATTTCTGAACCTAGTTTTTTAATTGTTAGTCCAACTTTAGAACCAACCTCAAATTTATCATCTGATTTAGTTCTTGGTGACACTACTTCCGAATCGTCTTCAAAAAAAAATTATTTACCTTTAGCCTTAATTATTGGTGGCGGTGTTTTATTAGTTTCGCCTACAGTTTTGACAAAAATTAAACCAAAAAAATGAAAAAAATAATTCGTTTTTTACCGGCTTTGATTTGGATGTTAGTTATTTTTTATTTTTCTTCTCGACAAACTACTGGTATTGGAGGCAATTCATATTGGTTTAGATTTTTTATTTTAAAATCTTTTCATCTTATTGAGTATTGTTTTCTTTTCCTTTTAATTTCTTTTGCTTTTAATTTTAAATTAAATTTTATTTCCATATTAATAGCTTATTTATACGCTGTTAGTGATGAAATTCATCAATCATTAATTCCTGGCAGAATGCCAAAATTTACCGATACTCTGATTGATTTATTAGGCATTTTAATTGGTTTTTTGATTCTAAAATATATTTTACTTCCCTTGTTTAAAAAGTTAGAACTGTCAAAATAAAATCAATTATCATATACTTACTTTGTGAAACATTCCTTTTCTTCTTTATTTATTCCTCAAGAAAAAAATAATTTTCGTGCCAATATTCTTAAAAATAGTTTTTTGTTTTTATTGGTTGGAATTTATCTTCTTAATCAATCATTTATCAAATATTTCAGTCTAATTAAACCAGGTGTTCTTGGTTATTCTTCTGAAATTACTAATCAAAAAGTTTTAGACCAAACTAATCAGGAAAGATCAAAATTAGGTCTTGGTAATCTAAAGTATAATTCTTTACTTTCTCAATCAGCTACTAAAAAAGCTCAAGATATGTTCAACAATAATTATTGGGCTCATAATTCTCCCAACGGCACTACTCCTTGGGATTTTTTCAAATTAGTTGGATATAAATATTCTGTTGCTGGAGAGAATTTAGCTCGTGATTTTTATGATACTGAATCTCTGATTAAAGCTTGGATGAAATCTCCAACTCACAAAGCAAATATTCTTAATGATAAATATCAAGAAATTGGAATCGGTGTTGTTAATGGAACTTTAGGTGGAATTAAAACTACTTTAGTAGTTCAACATTTTGGTACCCCAATTGTTCAAATTGCTGAAAAGGAGATAAAAAAAGATGTTCAACCGTTAGTCGATAATTCTGTTGTTGTTCCAGAAATTATTCCTCAAACAAATATCGAATTAGAATTTGATAATAGCGAAATCAACATTTTATCTGAATCTCAATCAAAACCAATCAATCCATTAAATTTAACAAAAATTTTTGGGGCTATTATTTTCGGTTTAATTATTTCAGTTTTATTTATTGATGGATATATTACTCTTAAAAAAGGAGTTTATCGGATGACCGGTTCTACTGTCAGCCATATTGGTTTTCTTTTAGTTATTCTTTTATTTATTCTTTATCACCAACAAGGAGTAATTTTTTAGTATGATTATTCCCAAAGAAGTTCGACAAAAACCATTAGAATATATCGCTCTAGGAGTGATTTTTCTAATTGGTCTATTATTATATTTTTTTGCTCCATTTGATGATCATGGTCGACGTATTATTGTTTATTGTTTGGCGGCCAATTATTTTTTTTGGAGTTTAATTCATCATTATCGTCGTGGTGACCTGAGTCTATCAATAATCATTGAATATTTAGTGATGGCTCTGTTCGGTATTGCTTTACTTACTTTATCGTTTTTTTAATTTGTTCCAGTTGCCATTCTTTAATTTTTTTTGGGTCACCACTCACTAGTTCTGGTGGAACTTTATGTCCCATAAATTCTTGAGGCCGAGTGTATTGAGGATATTCAATTGGTCTAATTATTTTATCTTCAATTAATCTTTGACTAAAACTTTCATTTTTATTTGATTCATCTTTGCCTAAAACACCAGGAATAAGTCGAGTAATTGCATCAATTACCACCATGGCCGGTAATTCTCCTCCGGTCAATACATAATCACCAATCGATATCTCTTCATCAATCATATAATCACTGATTCTTTGATCAAATCCTTCATAATGTCCAGCCAATAAAATAACTTGATCTAATTTTGATAATTCTTCGGCTTTGGCTTGATCAAATTTTTTCCCTCTTGCCGACATCATAATTATTCTAGTTTTTTGGTCTTTTCCTCCTCTTGTCAAAGAGGGGGTTAGGGGGAGATTGAATTCTAAAATTCCATCTAAAGCTTTATAAACCACATCCGCCCTAATCAACATTCCTACGTCACCTCCAAATGGTTTGTCATCTACTGAACCATAATTATCAATTGCCCAATCTCTTAAATTATGTATTTTTAAATCTATTTTTTGATTTTTAATCGCTCTTTTAATAATACTTTCATTAAAAGGGGACTCAAACATTTTTGGAAATAAAGTAATTACATCTATCTTCATGGAAATATTCTACCATTTTGAGTTATACTCAATTTATATGAAATCAAAAACTAATCAAAAACCGGTTGCTGTGATTGTCATCCCCACTTATAACGAAGCCGATAATATTGGTCGGATGATTGAATATCTCAATACAAAAACTTTTGTTGATATTAAAAACAAAAACCAAAATTTAACTCAAAATTGGCAAATGAAAATTTTAGTAGTTGATGGTAATTCTCCAGATGGTACCGGCAAAGTAGTCGAAAAAGAAGCCAAAAAATACGACAATACTTTTTTATATACTGAAACCAGCAAAGATGGTATCGGTGCTGCTTACTTAAAAGGTTTTAAATATTCTATTGAAACTTTAAAAGCTGACTTTGTTTTTGAATTTGATGGTGATTTTCAACATCCTCCAGAAACTATTCCTGTCATGTTAAAAGCTATGGAAGATGGTTATGATTATGTCATCGGTTCTCGTAAAATTCCTGGTGGATCCAATCCCAAAGGTTGGGGATTCAAACGAGTTTTCTTTTCTGAGGTTGGTGGCTTTACTGCCCGATTTATGATGTTTTTTCCATTCAAAAATTTCTTTAAAGTTACTGATCCCACCACTGGTCTCAAAGTTACTCGCGTTAAGGGTTTTATTGATCAAATGGATATGGATTACAGTCGTCTTCTTACTCGTAGTTTTGGTTATAAACTCCAACTTCTTTTCGAGACTCTAAAAATGGGTGCCAAATTTAAAGAAGTTCCTTTACAATTTCATGTTCGTAATGCTGGTGAATCAAAAATTGAATCAAAAACTGCCAAAGATATTTTTCGAGTCGCTTTTTTACTTCGTTGGCAAGATGATTTTACTCAAAAATTCCTAAAATTCGGCACTGTCGGTGGTGTTGGTTTTATTATCAACACTGTCGGAGCCAAGATTTTTAAATCAATTTTAATTAATCCGAATTCCAATGTCAGTATTTTAAATGGAGTTAGTAATGCCTTAGCTGCCGAAATTTCTATTATTTCTAACTTTATTTTTAATAACATTTGGACTTTTTCAAAAGAAAAGATAACTGACAAACATAAATTAATTTCTAAATTTCTCACCTTTAATTTATCTTCAGTCTTAAGCGGTATCATTATTCCTTCAGTAGTAATTTCTATGTTGACTCATGTTTTTGGTGATCGTTTGTTCCTTTATCAAGTTATCGCTATTTTTGGTTTAACAATTCCTTTAAATTGGATGATTTACAATACCATCATTTGGAAAAAAGATAAAAAGAAATAAATATAGTAAAATACAATTATCTATAACTAATTATTGTTTTAATTAGACATTAGACATTAGAAATTAGAAATTTTTTATGAAAGGTATTATTCTTGCTGGGGGCCGAGCCACCCGTCTCCGACCTCTTACATCAATTACTTCAAAACAACTGCTTCCTGTTTATAACAAACCGATGATCTTTTATCCTATCGAAACCCTAATCAAGGCTGGTATCACCGAAATTTTAATTATTATTGCTCCCGATTATTCTGGTCACTTTTTGAATCTCTTAGGTGATGGTCATGAATTTGGAGCTCACTTTAGTTATGCTGTTCAAAAAGAACCAAAAGGTCTTGCTGATGCTTTCATAATTGGGGCTGATTTTATTGATAATGACAATGTCACCATGATTTTAGGAGATAATATTTTTGAACAAGATTTTACTCCAGAAATTAAGAGTTTTAAATCTGGAGGTATGGTTTTTGCCAAAAAAGTTGACGATCCAAACCGATTTGGAGTAGTTGAATTTGATAAAAATATGAAAGCAATCTCTATCGAAGAAAAACCAGAATCTCCAAAAAGTAATTATGCTGTTGTTGGCCTTTATACCTATGATAATCGAGTTGTGGATATTGCCAAAAATTTAAAACCATCAGACAGAGGTGAAATCGAAATCACTGATATTAATAACACCTATCTGAAAAAAGGTGAATTACAAGTAAATATTTTTGACTCTTTATGGGAAGATGCTGGTACATTCGATAGTCTGCTTCACGTCAGCAATATCATGGCTCAAAAAGAAAAAGCTAAACAACAAGGCTAGTCAAAATCACGTTATATATAAACACGTCATTGCGATCCGCCAGCTGGCGGAGAAGCAATCTCATTGGTATTTATACTGTTACAAGGCTAATATCTGTCGTTGATCCACTTTTCATCCAATTATTTCCATGCATTACTAGGACAGTCTCTCCTTTTGATATAAATTCCAGTTTCATTAATTTATTAATTAAACTTTTTGGCATCTTAAAATAAGTCTTATTAAATTTTTTCAAAAAAGGTTTTACTCCATAGCTAATTAACAATCCTTTAAAAGTTTTTTTATTATCCGTTACGGCTATTACTGGTAAATTAATTCTATATTTAGAAAATATTCTAGCTGTATTACCTGATTGAGTAAAAATTACTACTGCACCTATTTTTAAATATTTATTATTTATAATTTTTGCCGCCGCATCTACTAACACTTCTGTTGAATTTTGTGGTTCTATTATTAACTCACGACCAATATTAGAACTTTCACAATAGTTAGCAATATTACTCATTTCTTTTACTACCTTAATTGGATTAATTCCGATTGATGTTTCTTCGGATAACATCAATGCATCTGTTCCATCAAAAACTGCATTTGAGACATCAGTCACTTCCGCTCTAGTTGGTCTACTATTGGTCACCATCGACTGTAACATCTGAGTTGCTACAATTACTGGTTTAGAATTTATTCTACATAAATCAATAATTTTCTTTTGCCAAAATGCCAATTCTTCCAATGGAATTTCAACTCCCAAATCACCTCTTGCTATCATTATTCCGTCTGCTATTTTTATAATTTCTTCAATATTATCTATTGCCTTAGAATTTTCAATTTTGGCTATCACTTTTACTTCTGGATCAATTCCCAATAAAAGTCTTTTTAAAATTTCTATGTCTTTTTGATTCCGTACAAATGATAAAGCAATAAAATCAGGATTTATTTCATCTAGTCTGGCTAAAGCCAATTTATCTCTATCGGCTAATATTGGTAATCCAAAATTATTTGAAATAACATTTAAACTTTTTCTATTTTTAATTATTGAATCATTATCAGCTATTACTTTAATTCCTTTTTTATCTTTTCCTAAAACTTTTAATTCCAAATTTCCGTCATCAACAAACAATTTTTCATTTTTTTTAATATGTTTAATTATTATTCCTGGACTAACCTTAATTACTTTATTATCAGAAATTAATTTATTGCTTAACCAAAATACTTCATCTTTTTTAATTTCCAAAGGTAAACCATCTTTTGTTTCCAGTCTAATTTCTGGACCTTGAAAATCCACCATAATTCCGATTCTTCTTTTATTTAATTTAGCAATATTTCTTACTCGATTGATAACTTCTTTATGCCATTCAAAATCATTATGTTTCAAATTAAATCTAAATATATTTACCCCACTTTCAATTAATTTTGTTATCACTTCTACTGATTCTGAAGCTGGTCCAACGGTAGCCACTATTTTTGTCTTTTTATCCATCTTATAAAATGATACCAAAAAAATAGTCTCTTGTGATATTCTTCATCTATCAAATCATGAATTTTTCCCAAAATTTTATCAAATCCCCTCAACTAGTCAGGCAACTTATTTCAGTCAGTAATATTGATTCTCAAGATCTTGTTGTCGAAATTGGTCCCGGAAAGGGGATTATTACTCAAGAACTTTTAAATTTAGGAATAAAAATTATTGCTGTTGAAAAAGATAGAACCTTAATTTCTTATCTTCAAAATAAATTTTTCCAAAATTCTAATTTAAAATTAATTAATCAAGATTTTTTATTGTGGAACTTACCAAATAAATCTTTTAAAATTTTTTCCAATATTCCTTTCTCAATTACTGCTCCTATTTTAAATAAAATTCTCAAAAGTGTTTTTAAACCTACAGAAATTTATTTTATTATCCAATCTGAAGCGGCTCAAAAATATTCTCTTTCAAATGATTTTAATAATCAAGATAGTATCCTTTTAGCTCCATTTTATTATGTCAAAATATTAGGTGATATTGATCGTACCGCTTTTACTCCTAAACCCCAAGTGAATATAGTTTTTACTAAATTTACTTTAAAAGAAAAATTTGATATTGAAAAAAATAATTATCAGCAATTTCGTGATTTTGTTATTTATGGTTTTAATCAATGGAAACCAAATATTTTTGAAATTTATAAAAAAATTTTTTCTTATGATCAATTTAAAAAAATTAATCATCAACTTAAAATTAATCATCTTAAACCAACTCAATTAAATTATTCTCAATGGCTTTCATTTTTTGAAATATATCAAAAATTTGTTCCTGATACAAAAAAACGTCTTGTTTCTGGTTTTGAAAAAATCTATTTAAGTAAATCAAAAAATCAAAAATATTAACCCACGTCATTGCGATCCGCCAGTTGGCGGAGAAGCAATCTCGTTGAAAATTT
>CAZICU010000020.1:0-1991 GCA_964537905.1 uncultured Gammaproteobacteria bacterium | reverse complement strand
AACCCACGTCATTGCGATCCGCCAGTTGGCGGAGAAGCAATCTCGTTGAAAATTTAACATGACTATAATTTATTTTCCAATATTTTTAAACTCTTCTTGGTATTTATAAGGAACTTTAAACGTATATTCTTTTGCCATTTTTGATCTAATCATTTCTCTGTTTATCATTTTTCCATCTTTCAAAAACACATATCTCAATAATCTATCATAAACATCTCTATCGTCTTGTGTTTCATCGGCTTCTAGTCTTACTTTTTCTCTTCCGATTAAATTCTTCAAATAATTTTTCGATTCAATTCCTTTTTGTTTTGTTTTTTCTTCAATTTCTGGGGCATCAATTCCAATTAGTCTGATTGATTCTAATTTATTATCAATATTTAATTCAATAGTATCTCCATCAACCACTTTGATTACTTCAAACCACTGATAATCGTTTACATTTACTTTAAAATCGGAATTTTTTATTTTTGAAAATTTAACTCCCCAAAGTAATAGCAATCCCCAAGCAATCACCAATCCCCAAATTATTTTTCTTTTCACACTTCAGTATAATCCTTCTCAAGGTTTAGTAAATTATTTGTAAAATACAAAATAATTATATTGTTCCTTATTGTTATATTTACTTTATAAACTAGATTTATAACCTCGAACATTAATTCCTGCCAAAGTCACTCCTTTCTCTGGTGAGTAAGTAGTTAATTTTTCAAAAACAGATCCAAATAATGAATTATTTTTAGTTACTTTTTTCTTATATACTTCATATGACATTGCAGTATAGTGCCAAGGAAAAAAATATAATGACAAGTTTTTTCTTTTATAATCTTCATCTAAGATATTATCTTCTTCGTCTTTTTTTTCTGTCGTAATTATTATTGATTTTTTATTTAATGGCATTTTAAGTGTATTAATTGCAGATATTTTATTAGTTATAAAATCAATTGAGTTTGAAAGGTAAAGAACATCAATTGATGATTTTTTTGATTCAATAATTTCAGAAATAGTTTTAGCAGTCTCTTTTGTATATAAATCTCTCTGAAGAATAAAAATTCTTCCTTGGTCATAAGCTTCAAAAACTTTTTTTAAATTATCATCACTTGAATTCCAAGAAAATAGTTTTTTATTATCATTATGTAAACTAGATTTATATTTTAAATATTCATAATATTGTGGTTCCGGTTCTTCTATAGTTCGACTAAACATACTGGTTAATTCTTCGTTAATTATTTCTTCAAAATTATTTTCTAAAAGTCTAATAATATGAAAAACATTTTCTTTTTTAAAATAGGTATGATATTGTTCTACTGTTGGATATTGACCAAAAATTTTTTTATGGATACTACCAAGTTCTAGTAATGATCTACTAAGAGATGATGTGTTCTGGCAGATATCTACCATTAAAAGGTATTTAGCTTGGCTATTAACAAATAAATCCAATCCTTGATCTGAACCAACAGCGACAATGGTTTCTTTTTTGTTTTTAATTGTAGGGAACAATTTATGTAGGCAGTTTTCGTTTGACATATAGAAATTAAAAAATGGAAAATTTTCATCAATATTTTGTTGATATTTTGTTTGCTCTTCAATTGAATGTGATGTAAAATCGGTTTTTTTTAAAAAAGCTATTCTTTCATTTTTCGCCAATTGATACTCAAGAGTTTTTTTAGAATCGATTAGTATCTGTCGACGTTCTTGTCTGTCTGAAGTCGAAAGAAGGTTAACAGCTAGGCTATCTCTATATTTTAAAAAAAATTCTGGACTTGGCATAATAAAATTATTATACTATAGGACACTAAATTATTCAATTAATTTTCAAAATATTAGTGTTAACTCAGTGAAATGATGTTTAAAACAATTAGTAAGGAAAAATATAATCATTAATAATATTTCATTATATTCAATATAATGATTAATATATTGAAAATTTTTGCGTTCAGATCCGACTGTCCTATTTACCCGACGTAGCCTTGCGAAGGCGGGCCATTAGACTTTTT
>CAZICU010000019.1:8069-11758 GCA_964537905.1 uncultured Gammaproteobacteria bacterium | reverse complement strand
CCTCTCCAATCGTTGCTAAAAGTACCAATAGTAATTCCACTACTCAAGGCCAAGGCTACAGCAGCCATTCCTAAATCAATTTTGAATGCTAGTCCGCTTCTAAAAACCACTGTTCCAATTATCAAGCTACCGTCACCACTTGCCATTTGGGAAAGTGATAAGCCCGCTTAGTTTTTTCATTAAGCAATAAAAATACTGGCTATTTTCCAAGGATAGCTTCACTAATTGATTATCATCTAGATCAAGGCATTTTTTATCAATCATTGTCATTATTTATACAATTATTGGGTCTTTTTTCTTTCAAACGCTTTCATTAAACACATTCCTTCAACCAATTCTAAACCATGATTTAAAGCTAGTGTTTTAGTTTCAGTATTAAAAAATCCCTCTTGTAACCAAACCACTGGTTTCTGATTCATCTTTATTATTTCCTCGATTATTGGTAATACTTCACTTTCTTTTCTAAAAATATCTACCATGTCAATTTTTATTTCTTTTGGTATATCACTAATTTTTGAATAAGATTTTATCCCTAAAAATTTTTTTATATTGGGATTTACTGGAATAATTATTAATCCCAAACTCATCAAATATTTAGCCACCTGATAACTTGGTCTCTCTGTTTTATCTGACAAACCTACTACCACAATCGTTTTTGGTGGTTTTAATAATTCGTTTATCTCAATCATACTTAAATTATAGCCAATTCAAAAAAGTAAGCTAATATTAATTATGTTTTTTAAAATTAATCAGGATTATCTTCGTAGCGCCGTTTTTGGTTTTCAAGATGCTTTAGTTTCTACCACCGGAATTGTTATTGGTATTAGTGCTGGTACCAATCAAAAAGAATTTATTCTTTTATCAGCTTTGGTAACTATTTCTGTTGAAGCTTTATCTATGGGTGTTGGTCAGTATCTTAGTGAAAAAACAGTCCATAATTTACCTCAAAACCGTCATCAAGACAATTTATTGATTGGTGGTTTAATTATGTTTATTTCCTATTTATTAGGTGGAATTGTTCCCGTTATTCCAATATTTTTTCTTAATTCATCATTTAATTCAATATTATCTATTATTTTTGCTTTTATTGGTTTATTTTCACTTGGTTTTTTTAAAGCTAAATTATTTCAAGGTCAAGTTTGGCGAAGTGCCATTGAAATGTTAGTAATTGGTGGATTAGCTACTATTTTAGGTCTTATTGTTGGTTTAATTTTTAAAATTTAATTATTTAAATTAAATTTTAAAAAATCACATCTATCTTTTTCCCAGTTTTCACGATAAAATGAATTGTAGAAGATTTTAATTAAGTCACTACAATTAATAGTTTGTATTGTAAGTATGGCAAAGAAATTATATGTCGGCGGCTTGTCTTATCAAACCACTGAACAATCATTAGGAGCAGCTTTTACTCCAGCCGGCACTGTTGTCTCGGCTATCGTTATTAAAGATAAATTTTCTGGACAATCAAAAGGTTTTGGTTTTGTCGAAATGTCTTCTGATGAAGAAGCTTTAAAAGCTATCGAAATGTGGGACGGTAAAGAGCTTGATGGTCGTACTATCAAAGTTAATGAAGCCAAACCAATGGAAGATCGACCTCCACGACGAGATAATTTCTCTCGAGGTCCTCGAAATGATTTTGGTGGCGGTAGGAGCAGATACTAATGACTCAAAACTTCAAAGTCGGTGATTATCTCACCGACTTTGTTTGTATTTATCAAATCACTTCTATTACTCCAGGTACCAATAATAATAGTTTAATCCATTATCAACCCATCAAAGGGACTGATAAGGTTTTTACTGATATTATTCCAGAAAGTAATTTAGTTAAAAGTGGTCTTCGACCCTTACTTAATCCAAAAGAAATAAAATTATTTTTAGATGAATTAAAAACCAAAACTCTTCCTGAAAATTATTTTTTTGATCCTCGCCAGATTAAAGAAGATATTTACTCAAATATTCCAGAAAAACTTATCGATTATCTAAAATATTTTTATCAAAAAGGCGATAATTTAATCAAAGTTGAACGTGATTTCAAAGAAGAAATTTTAAATCATCTTTGTTTAGAAATTTCTTTTGTTATCGATAAAACTCCTTCTTTTGTAAAAAAAACTATCGAATCCATTTTAATGGATAAACAAAAATAAAGGTGTTATAATATCCAGATTCTCATTAGGCTAAAAAATCATAGTTTGCCCCGTCTACTTAAAGACATTTTTAATAAAGTTAGGGCATATTAGTTCCCATAATCGGAATTGCCAAAATTTATTAAAAATATGTATTTTCACCATAACTCTCGTGGTTTTAACAACCATTTTCCTTCAAGAAATAATTTTTCTCGTAAAGCTGGATTTAATCGTAGCAAAATTAATCCTTCTCTTTATATCAGAAAAGCTCAAGAATTAATTAAAATTGAAGATGAAGTCACTACTAACACTTTTTCTGATTTTAATTTTCATCCTCATCTTTTAGCTAACATCAAAGCCAAAGGCTATCTTAAACCGACTCAAATTCAAGACCAAGCCATTCCTCGTATTCTTCAAGGTTCTGATGTTTTAGGTATTGCCAACACTGGCACGGGTAAAACTGCCGCTTTTGTTTTACCTCTAATCAGTAAAATTCTTCATGATCCCAGTCAAAGAGTTCTTATTTTAGCTCCAACCCGAGAATTAGCTCTTCAAATCAAGGAAGAATTTCGTTCTTTTACTTTAGGTTTGCCAGTTTATATTACTTTGGCTATTGGCGGCGCTTATCTTCGTCAACAAATCATTAAAATCAAACGTGACCCTCACGTTATTATTGGTACTCCAGGTCGAATTTTAGATCTTAACAAACGCCGAGTCATTAATTTTTCCAAAATTAATATTGTCGTTTTAGATGAAGTTGATCGTATGTTAGATATGGGTTTTATTGGTGATATTAAATCAATAATTGGCCAAATACCTCCATCCCGTCAAACACTTTTCTTTTCTGCTACTCTTGATCGTCGAGTCGAACCTTTAACTCATGAATTTTTAACTAATCCAATCAAAATTTCTATCAAATCTCAAGATGCTTCTTCTCATGTTGATCAAGATGTTCTAAAAGTTCCTCGTTATGCCAAAGAACAAGCTTTAGAACAATTAGTTTCTCAACCAGATTTTAAAAAAGTTTTAGTTTTTGGTTCAACTCAAATGATCGTTGAAAAATTATCTACTTCACTTTTTCAAAAAGGTTTCAAAGTCCAAGGTTTACATGGTGGCAAACGTCAATATCAACGGCAACAAATAGTTGCTAATTTTCGTGAAAATAGAATCAATATTTTAATCGCTACCGATGTTGCCGCTCGAGGTCTTGATATTTCTGATATTACTCATGTCATTAATTTTGATGAACCAAATAATTATCAAGAATATATTCATCGTATTGGTCGAACTGGTAGGGGAAACAATAAAGGTTGTGCTCTAACCTTTATTGAATAAAATGACCAGAAATAACCCTTGGTTTGATAAGTGATATTCCTTCAATTTTAATCATAACTACTATTTTCTCTCTTTTTTTTATTTACCAAATTCAAGATAGAAAAGCTAAAAGTCGAAAAAAAATAATTCACCCGATTAGTCTTTAGACTACTAATTTTTTGGTAAATCTCGTATCATTTTTTAAATACATTCTTAATTTATTTTCTTCTTCTGGAGTCATATTTTCAACCA
>CAZICU010000019.1:0-7969 GCA_964537905.1 uncultured Gammaproteobacteria bacterium | reverse complement strand
TTTTTTAAATACATTCTTAATTTATTTTCTTCTTCTGGAGTCATATTTTCAACCAATATTCTAATATTAAAATTTCCTTCTTTATTTTTTTGTTCTAATCGAACAATATTTTTATTCATTTCACTAATTCTATCAATTACATCAGCTAAAATTCCAGGCTTATCTAGACCTATTAATTTAATTGATGTTATTTTTAATTCTTCTTTAGTTATATTTACTCTATCTAATTCATGATTTAACCTTTCTTCACTAATTGATTTACTTCCCATCATAAAATAAAGTTCATTTATATGATGACAGCCCAAATTATTAATTAGCCGATTCATTGAATCATCAACATCAGACAAAACCAATAAACCTCGTGGAATTAAAATTGATTCCATTTTTCGTTGACCCTTTACAACCAGTTTATCTCTCTTTTCTAATATTCTTTGTTCTAAAATAATTTTTTTAGTTTCTGACATAGCAGCAAATTTTCTCGCTTCTTTTAATGGCGCTTTTCTATCTTCTCCTAAAACTATTTCAACCATACTAGCGTTGGGTATGACCGTTGATAAAGGATAATTATTCCCCTCAATATTAATTGATTCTGCCTTAGCTAATATTTCAGGGCTAATTGCGGCCGCAAAATCAAATCCTGTAGCTTCTTTTGATAAAAATCTAAGACTTCCAGTTGGGGTAAACACTAATTTTAAACTGTAATCTTTTATATCTTTTCCTTTGTTTATTAAACTAATTACTCCCCACTTATTAAATTCTTCCATATCTTTAGTCATTAAAGCAATTTTTACAGATCTTTCAAGAAAATTAACAGTTATATGCAATGCTTCATAACCATTTATTCTTTTATTAGATCCAATAAATTGATCAAATCGATCATAATCTACTTTGCTTTTAAATTCTTCATTATTATCAAAAAATTTATTTATTTTCGGTATCATCTTGTAACAGTCATCAATAGAATCCAGTTGAATTCTAAAACTAACTATATCATCAACATTTCTAAAACTGTCAATTCTTCCTTTTCCTTTAAAAGCCAATTTTTCTCGTTTTCTGACTGAAGTCCAGTAACCACCCCTCTTTTTTTCCACCTTACCACTATTAATTTTATTTTCAGATAGTAATTTTTCTAATTGATTTTCTATTTTTTTAGTAAAATTAGGATTTAATCTTTTGTCTTTGTCTAATTGTTTTGATATTTTTTCATATCTTTCTGGATATAAAATCTTAAAACATAAATCTTCCAAATCTGTTTTTGCTTTCCAAATTCCCAAAGATTCTGCCAGTTTAGTATAAACATCCAAAGTTTCTTGCGCTTTTTTAATCTTTTTCTCCGGTTCTACATGATCCACAGTTCTCATATTATGTATCCTATCTGCCAGTTTTATTACTGCCACTTCGGGATTAATATAACTTTTATTCAATATTTTTTTTACAGTTTCTTGATCGGTATCCGATTTTAAATTGGTTAACCCAGAAACTAATTCTCCAACTTTATTTCCAAATTTTGAATTTATTTGTTCTACCGTAGTCTCTGTGTCTTCAATTGTATCGTGTAATAAAGACGCCGCTAATAAATTTTCATCTTCAACTCCCCATTCATCTTTTAAAATTTTATAAACCGCCTCACAATGAGTAAAATAAGGTTCTCCAGATTTTCTAAACTGATTTTTATGAGCCTCTTTAGTAAAGTTATAAGCCAAAGCAATTTTATCTGATTTAAATTCAGTCTTATTAACCCTTACTTCAGGCATATTCAATTCATGATTCACTGACTTATTTTATCTCAAATTATTCAAATAACAATATAAAAATATTATTTACCCTTAATAAAATTCTAATAAAAATAAAAAATTAATCTTACATTATTACCGTAATTTTTAATATTTTGCCTAATTATTGGTAATTATGATAAAATATCAACCAATATTATTTAAAAAAAATATGATAGAAAAATATCACTCTTCAACAGAGTATATTTTTAATGAATTAGCTGAAATTAGAACCATTCCAAAAGGAATTAATAAAACTGAAGATCTAATTAATTCAGCTGAAAAATTATTTGGCTTTTTACCTAATGATAATGACGAAAGATGGCAAATTGCCTCAATATACAATACTGCTAATAAAAAACATGAAATAATTCCAGTAAATCTCGAAAATGGTCTTTTAGCCATTTATCTCTCTAATCAAGTTAGTTTTAGAAATGCAATTATGGCTTATACCCATGAACCAAATATTCGACAATTAACCAGAGCCGTGGTTAATTTAAATAATTTTGATTTTTTAAAAGAGAAATTTAAAAACGTCAATAATAATTTAATTAATGATTTTAGTATTGAGTTTGCTCTAACTAATCATATAAAAAAAGGAGTCGACGAAAGAGGTATTACTGGTTGTCCAGAGGCACTTTATCAATTAAGGTTATTTGACGAAAAAAAATATATTGCCAGAATTGGTTTTAATGTTCATATGGAAGAAAAAAATAAAATTATTTCTATCGTCAATATTCAAGGTGTTCCAGGTAAGATTCAACTTTATAAAGACATTATAGAAGAATATAAAGTTAAACCTTTTAATATTCTAATTCAGAAGCTTAAAAGATCACTTTCTAATGAAGAAAATGTAATTTTTAGAGGTTTAAAAAATCCTAAAAATAAAGAAAGCAGTGCTCTTTATAATGCCACTTTAGATGCAGAAGGAATCAAAAAATTTAGTTACAAAAAAGAAAAAATCAGTAATTATTGTGATGAAATTTAGTTCATCGATTTTCTTAGCATTAAATAAATCCGACCGTGGCTTCGAGAAATTACTAGTGTTGACTCAAATTCTCCATCAATCCATTTCATTGTCCCAGTTTTTTCATCATACGAATAATCATTTTTTTCTTTAAATTGGTTTTTGTAATTTTCTTCAATTACCATAAATTCATCAACATCATTCTTACCATCATTATTTTTGTCTCCACTGTCGATGACAGTAAAATATTTAGTATATTCTGTTTCTCCTCCTTTTTGGTTTAATAATCCATAGGATTTTTCGTGCTCAACTAAGTATTCGTCTGCCTCTATTATCTTTGGAAAATCAACAAAATATTTATTTAAACTTTCTTGATTGTAATTTGGCAAGTGAACTTGGATATACCCAGTATTATCGCCTTCGTAACGAGCCGCCGAAACTTTGTATTCTCCGATCTTTCCTTTAACCATATCCGGATTTTGATATTCTTCAACAATTTCAGTTTCAAATAAATTTTTATAGTAATCTAAAAATTCTTCTTTACTAGCATCTGACTCAAAAACAACATTAAAATAAGCATAGTTAGTTTCGTCAAACCCTGATGTATTCTTTGGATCAGTATTTATAAAAATTTTATTTGAACTTACTTTTTTTAGTTTAAAAAGAGGTACTTTTTCTATTGGAAAACCTTCTAATAAAAAAGTTGGCTCATTTTGACTATTAGTATTTAAAGATGCCGTCTTGTTTGTGGTTTTTGGCTTTTCCTTAAAAATCAAAAATCCTATAACCCCGAATATTAATACCAATACTAATACTACTCCCACTTTTTTCTTCATGGTTGATTTTACCAAACTAATTCATTATTTTTTAATCACAAAATCCCGGTTTCAAAATTTCATCAGGAAATTGATGTTCTGTCCTTAAATTTTCACAATCAACCGCTCCATTTCCATCCCAAATTAATTTCCATTTACCTTCAATTCTTTTTACCAACCAACCCCCACCTCCAATTTCTGATCCAAACCCAACCGATCCACTAGCAAAATCACCCACTTCTTTGTTTACTTGCACTGACACTTTATCTTCCTCCCAATTATATTTTTCAATCAAAAGTTTAGTCACCGCCTCTTTTACATTTTCTTCAATAATTTCTTCTTCACATTTTTCTTCCCAAGTTCTCAAACATTTTTGTTTTATTTCACACCAACTATATCCCGCCGATGCCTTACACCCATGTTCATCCTCATCATTTCCTACTAATTGTTCAGTTGAGATATTTTCTGTGCCTGTTGGTGTTACTGTTACTGCTTCTTTATTTGAACTAGTTAAACATCCTGACAATAACAAACCAGACATTAAAATCAAAACTAATTTTTTATTCATACCAAATATTATCATTAATTTCTGTTTTATAATTTTTTTTGTTTTAAAAAATAAATAATTTCAACTATTAACCAACTTATTCCCAAATATAATAAATAATTAGTAATCAAATTAAATATTGCCGATAAACTTAATCCGTATTGACCAAAATTATTGGCTCTAAACCTAATTTTCCAATCATTTTTTATTAAATTAACTAAATTTTCTGTCTCAACCATTTTGGCTTCGTTCAAAAATTCTGTTGTTTTATTCACTATAATAAATGAGCTTGGCCAACCATAATATCTGGAAGCACTAAACATGCAACAAATATCCGATCTATAAATTAATGTTGATATTAATAAAAAGAAAATACTCAAAAAAAATATAACTTTTCTTTTATTTTTAACCATTAAAAATTATACTCTGTTTAACAAATCATTAAATTACACCCTAAAATCTATTTTATTAAATTATCAAAAAGCTCCAATATTTCTTTTTTCATAATCCCTGTCTCTATTGAAATAGGGTATCCAGAATCTTCTGCCAAATTTTTCATCAAAATTTTTCGTGGTCTTAATAAATTAGGTAAATCATCTCTAGTTAATCCAACTATTATTTTTGCTATTTTTGCCTGAAAAATGGCGGCCGCACACATCGGACAAGGTTCGTTAGTGCAGTAAATAATACAATCCTCAAGTTTATTTTTTCCTAATTTTCTACAAGCTTTTCTCAAAGCATTCATTTCCGCATGATCAGTTACATCTCCAATAGTTCCATTTTCACATTTTCCTTCCCCAACTATTTCATTATTACAAACAATAACTGCTCCAAAAGGTAGATCACCCATTTTTTTAGCTAATTTCGCCTGATCCAAAGCCAATTTCATATAATTATCGGATTTCATACTCAATTATACAATCAATATTAATTATCACCACACTTAACGGTAAACATTTATATAATCAAAAATCATTTTACTAAAATAAATTTAATGATATTGAAGATATTTCTAATTAATGGTACATTAGGTCAATTATGAACAAAGAAAGAATCGCCGTTTATGCTGGTAGTTTTGATCCTCCCACCAATGGTCATCTTTGGATGATTCAACAAGGATCAAAAATATTTAACAAACTTATTGTTGCCATTGGTACTAATTCAGATAAAAAATATACTTTTTCTGTTAATGAAAGACTGCAAATGCTCAAAGAATCAGTCAAAGGTTGTTCCCATGTTTCCCTTGATCAATTTAATAATAAATATTTAGTTAAATATGCCCAAACTATTGGTGCTGATTTTATTCTTAGAGGTATCAGAAATTCGGATGATTTTAATTTTGAACAGGGGATGAATAATATTAATCGAGATATTAATTCTAATATTAATACTATTTTTTTAATGCCACCCCGAGAATTATGTGAAATCAGTTCCAGCTTTGTCAAAGGATTAATTGGTCCAGAAGGCTGGCAAACTATAATCTCTCAATACATTCCCAAACCAGTTTTTAACAAAATCAAAGAAAAATATTTCAAGAAGTAATTAAAGAATATATTTCTTCAACTTTTAATTTTAGTTCTTCTATTGAACCATCATTATTTATCACTATCCAGCTTTTTTTTATTTTTTCTTCATCAGATAATTGATTTTTTAATCTTTTTTCGATTTCTTTATTTGACCAATTATTTCTTTGTTTAATTCTTTTAAATTGCTCCTTTTTATTGCAAGTTACTAAAATTATTCCTTTAAAATTAGCTTCCATTTTAGTTTCATAAATTAAGGCTGATTCTACTATATATATGGTATTTTTAGGTCCATTTTCTATTTGTCTTTGGACTTCTTGCCATACTAATGGATGAATAAAATTTTCCAACTTTTGTTTTTTTATTGGATCTCCAAAAATTATTTTAGCTTCAACAACTTCTTTTCCTAATATTTTTTCAATTTTTGGTTTATTTTTTATATTAAAAAGTATTTCTTTAGAAATTTGGTCACAATTTAAAACACAAACATTATTATATTTTTTAAAAAATTCCGCTACTGTACTTTTACCACAACCCATATTCCCCGTCAGTCCATAAGCATTTATTTTTTTATTCATAATAACCGTATTTTACACATAAATTAATTTATATTAAGATATTTATTATAATATAAGTAAAATTTTAATATTAAGTATCCGTATTACATGGTACAACAGGGTAAAAATATAAAGTCATTAATTATTGATTTATAGTCAGTTTATCACGACATTCGCAATTAGAATCTACTTCGATAAATTTTACTTAAGTTGTAATGCACTCCAAATCATAACTCCCGCCGCCATAAATCTTACCAAATAAACTTTTAAAGAATGTTTTTCCAGAAGTGTTGGTTTCCAAATTGAAAGAATAAGCACAACAATCATAGACAGAGGCAGAGAAATAATCACTGATGATAAACCAATATTATTTTCAAACGCCTTATAAGCGCCAAGGTCACCAATGCACCCAATAATAGCCAACAGCCCCACTCCTAAATAATCTTTTGCTTTGGTGTGTTTTAAATCTTTCTTAAATTTTGGATAAAGAAAAATAAAGGAAAATATTATTGACAACAAACCTATCCAAAGAGTTACTGTCCAATAGTTATTTTGACCAATTGCTCGATTAATAAAGATTGATTGGATAGAAGCAACTAGCATAAAAGATAAACCCATGCCTATGTTTTTTGTAAAAAATGATTTGAAAGAAAATTTTTCATCCATTGAAGCAAAAAATCCAGCGATAAAAATTATGGCAATTAATATGATTGATTTAATTGAAAAAGTTTCCCCCAGAATTAGAAATCCCAGTAAAACCGTAATCGCTACCCGTATATTAAAAAGAGAGGACATTACGGAAACATCTAATACTCTAAGTGCAGTTATGTAAAGAATGTTTCCCCAAGCCAAAAATATTGCCGCAAATAAAATATAAGTCCAACTAAAAGCAATTCTTCCACCATTTATATAAGAGATCATTGCCATCACCACCCCACTAAACAGTGTGGCAAAAAACGAAAACTGATAAGTATTCTTAATTTTGTATTTATTAACTAATTTAGCGACGACGGAATATAAACCATAGGTAATTGAAGCAATCCAAGCAAAAAAAATCGACGACATGGTCACATTATACAGCCAAAACATATTGTCACGAGAACCAGATTATTCCTAATTTTAAATAATATTTAAAATCATTATTTTTAATTTTTTAAAAAAAATACAACCAGTCTTAATATTTAATTAAAAATTTTAATTCAGAACGATATCAGATTTTTTTGATTCTTCTGTTTCTATTAATTCCCAAGTTTCAACATTTAATCCTCTTACTGATTCGATTGTATACAAAGCCATATCTTTGGCCGATTAATCTACTTGTGTTTGGGTTGACATAACTGCAATTTTAGCCAATTCTTCATCGGTAATATTAAAATGTACCGGCAACCAACTAGTTAAAAACCATTTTTTATTTTTAATGTCATAAAAAGCTGGCATTACCATAATTTTATAAAGTTTTTCTTTATTATCTTTAAAAATTTCCAAATATTGTTTAATTTTATAAAAATAGTCCAAATTCATTCCTTCCTCTATTTCAGTTGACCAAAATTCTTTTTTAAGAGGCGATCTTCTGCTAAATCTAATTTTCATTACCAATCCACCATAAACTTTTCTAGGCTTCTTTTTATCTTTTTCCACCTCTATTTTCAATTCTTTAATTTTCTTTTTCAAATTTTCTAATTTTTTATAAATCAATTCAAACGGATAAAGCATATTATCGCCATTATCATCTTTATTTTTTACAAATAAAAATCCCATATAAGCCTCATCATAAAAATCTACTTCCCG
>CAZICU010000018.1:0-12510 GCA_964537905.1 uncultured Gammaproteobacteria bacterium | reverse complement strand
GGGGAGCAAAACGGAACACTCGGGTTGTGAAACAGCATAATGTTTGGAAACTTCCATTAAATTATATTGTTCGAAAATCTTATCTCCAGAATCTATCAAATTTCCTAAATTCGAACTATTGGTTTGTTTCGCCAAACTTTTAACAAGTTTATACTCATCATCTAATTTAAAAATAACTTTCTCTCCGTCGAGTTCCAATTCTTTAAAAGTCATTCTCATTAATTCTCGTCTTTTACTTGGTTCTTTATTATTTTTATACTTTTCTTCTCCACTTTGAGCCATCTCATATAATGTCGCCCTTTTATTTTGTCCTTCGGTTGTTGCCTTTGTATGTTTGGCAATATCTTTATCTAAACTAGACAATTCATCAGAAAATTCTTTAAATTTTTGATTATAATAAACCTCGGTAATCTTTCCATCAATTTTATCTACATAAATCGCATCTAATCTTTTCTTTAATATCTGTCTTTGTTTTTCTAATTTTTCTATACTCTCCAAATAAAAATCACTTTCCATTTTATGGCTTTCTTTAAGTGCTTTGCTTAACCAAACCATTAATCTCGGATTATCTATTCTGAAAGTAGATAATTCTTTAATCAACTGATCATCAACTGTTTCCTCTTTTGTCCATTTTTTAAAATTACAGTCGTTTCTTTGATTACAATGTCCATAAACAAATCCTTTATGTTGTTCCCATGTGATCATTTTTTTACAATGAGAACAAACAAACATACTTCTAAAAGTGTAATCATGGTGGGTATAGTAAGGAGTAGTTTTTGATTTTAATATTCTTCCAACTTTATAAAAAGTTTCTTCATCAATTAAAGGTTCCTGTTTTCCACCATATTCCACCTTATTCCAAGTCAATTTTCCAATATAAAACGGATCAGTCAATAAAGCATGGATTCGACTTTTGTGAACTTTTCCTCCTTGGCTACTTCTTAAACCAAGTCTTTTCATTTCATCAACTAACTTTTTCAATGAGTAATCACCAGTCGCATAAAGCTCAAACATTTTTTTAATCAATGGAGCCATCTGTTCGTCTAAAACATGGATTTTGTGTCCTTTATCTCCAATAGTTTTATATCCATAGGGCGGGGTAGTCGGGAGCCAACCTTGTTTGATTTTTTCTTTTTGTCCTTTTTTAACCTCTTCGCTTAAATTATCCAAATAGTATTGAGCCGTTGTTACTTTAATTCCCCAAATAAATTTATCATTTGATCTGGAGTTTTTATGTAAAACAAAATTTTCCTTTACAAAATGAACCTGTTTTTCTTCATCATCTTCAATCCAATTATTAATCGCCACCGCATCTCTCATATTTCTAGTTAAACGATCAGTTTTCTCAACCACCAAAATTTTTATTTTACTTTTATCTAGATATTCCAACATTTCCAAAAACATTTTTCTCTGTTTATGACCACCAGCCGATTCTGATAATGAAAATATTTTTTCTGCCTCAAATCCCTTACTCTGACAATATTCACTTAAAAGTTTTTCTTGAGAGGGAAGAGAATAACCTGTTTCCTCCTGTTCTTTACTTGATACTCTACAAAATAAAACTGCTTTCATATTCATTTAAGTAAGTTTAATTTATTTAATTATAATGTCAAGTAATGTTAAGTTATTGAACCTATTTATATAACATATTTTCCAAAATATAATCGTCAACATAGGGATCCAACATTCTTTTTTCAATACGGCGGATTCTCATATGTTTTTTAGTTAGTTTCCCTTTATATGTTCTTTTCTTCATCGTTTTTTCTATTTCATCAACTTTATTTCTCAATAAAATTTCTTTATATGGATAACCTCTATAAGTCGGATTTTCGTTTCTCGATTCATAAGTTAAGTTATAACAATGCCGACAAGCGAAATAATCAGCTCCCTGATAAAGTTTAGCCACTCTATGACCGCAGTAAATTCCATTTTTCGACAGGCTACATCTAAACCAGTATCTTTTCCCTCCAAAATAACAATCAGTCGTTTCAATCGGTATCTTATACTCAAAATTATCCTTTTTACCAGATTCTCTTCTAGTAATTACATAATCTAATTCAATATACTTTTCCTCTTCAGAAATATAAGTTCTAAAACTAATACTTCCAGTTTTCTCACCTCGACAACTCCAATTTAAAACCCCAGAATGGAATCCCTCATCTAAATAACCATGTTTTCTCAAATAATAAATACTCACACAATGAAGTGAATCAGCTACTAGTCGATTTGAATAACTATATCTGCTCATATTTTTCTACATAACCGAAATAATTAAAGATAGAGCGATTTAATTCCTCTTTTAAACCTAAATTAAGACAGTCTAATATAGTAACTTTTATAAATACTTTCCTTAAAGGAACAATAAAGTAACTATATAGAGTTACTATATAAAGATACTTTAAAAGTAACTGTTCAAAGTTTATCAATGTTTTCATAATCCTCCTCGGTTAAACCAGTTTTAGGGGATAAAGATTCCTCTTTGTCTTTTAAATATTTATAAGCTCGATAAATTTTTTCTTGGACTGAATTATATAAATCGAGGTCGTCAATAAAAACCAATTCTCTCCATTTTCCATAAGCATTATAAGAAGGGGATTGAATCCAAACCTTATCTTGAAAAATCTCGTGGATTTTATTTGAGTTGAGAATTTTCCAGCCATGTTCTTCCCAAGTGTCAAAAAGAATTACAGTTGCTTGAGCCAATATCGTCGCAGAGGAATTTAATTTGATTTTTATTTTTATGTCAGACGGATCAATTTTCATTTTCATAATTATTTTTTTAAAGATTAATTTTCTAGGTTCATAAACTTGAGAAAACTTGATTTTTTACCTCTTTGACCAAGGTCTGAATTTATAAAGTGAGCAACCATTTAATTCGCAATCGATTTTCTTTTGACCACCCATACAATCAAAGCATTTTGATTTGATAGATTTTTCCATTTCTCTATGACTTTTAATTATTGAGTATTTTGATGATGATTTAAGTTTTTTCATTTTTGATTATTAATTTGTAAAAGTAATTGAAAATAGTTCACTAAAAAATTAGCTAATTTATCCAAACGATTTTGATCAAGTTCCAAATTAAACTCTTGTTTCAAAATCACTCCAAGCTCGTCAATTAATTCTTTAGAAACCACATTCCTCCCCATTCCCTAATCGGGATAAAAGTATTTTTCTTTGTTCGGAAAGTTGAATTGGTTCAACCCTCAATTCTCTTCTCCAAAAAGATTCTATTAATTTATCCAACCCCTCTTCTCTTTTAAAGACAAAGGCAGATTTTCTATCCGACAATTTCTCAATACAGTCGAGAGGATAAGAAAGGGAAATAGTCGTCGCCAAATTTAAATCTGGTGTTGAGTAGCATTCATCTATTTTCATATTAGTTGCTAAATTTTTAACAACAAATTATGCCTTTAAATAGATAAATACTCGACAGAGTATCACAGGGGAAACATTGGGGGAAAACGACGGGTTTTATCTTTTTAATTTATATCCGTACTTGTTTTGTACTTCTACAATTCCACTTAGCTTATCAACTGGGAAATCAGTATTTTTAATTATTTCCAGTAAATCTTTTTTAATATCTGCTACTTCTTTACTTACATCAACATTATTCTGTGCATTTTTTAAATCACCAACATTTAAATTCTCTGCCAATTCTAAAAATGGAACAAATCTGTCATTTTCCATTAAATACTTTAAAAGTCTTATTGGTTTAGTTCCAAGTTGAATAATAATTTCTTTACCATTTTTATATTTAAGTTTTGCGTTATCTATATCTAACGCCAGTTCACCGCAATTTATTAAATTTTCTTTTTTATCATCATTTTCTTTTTTTATTTCTGATAAATACAAAGAAATATCATTAAATAATTTTTGAGATTCTATTTCACTAGTAATATTTCCAACATCACATTCTAGGCATAGATCAATAATTTCCCCTAAATATTTATTCATTGTTCGTCTAACATCACCCTTAACCAAAGAATCAATTCCTTTTTCATATTCAGATTCAGCACCAAACAAATTATTAAAAGGAATACATGGGTTTTCAACCTCGGTACTAAACAATATTTTTTTATCCTTAGTTTCCTTAAAAATAATTTGAATTAATGATCTTATGTTTTTAACAATCTTTATGTAAAATTCATTTAATTTTTCTTCTGGTTTACTTGTATTATCAAAATATGTGTTCACTATATCAATTAAAAGTTGATAGTATTTTTTTAATAAAATTAATTCTTGTGATTTACTTTTTTGAATAATATTAATACCTTCTGAAAACTCTCGGTTATATAGCTCGTCAATATCATCTCCAGAAAGTATTTGTACTTCATGGCAATTAATTAAATTATCTCTATAATCAATAACGACATTATCATATACCAACCATCGGTTAATTTTTTTTATTAATTCAATAGATAATTCATCATTACCTCTTAAATTTAGTGGATGGACAAAATTTTCAATCAATTTATATATACGATCGTTCGTTTCTTTATCTTCGGCGGAAGAAAGATAATCAAAGACCCCAAATATAATTTTCCATTTAGTTTCTGGGTATACAATCCAATCATTCGGTATGCCTGCCTTTTTTAATAGGTTACAAATTTCTAATCCTGTATAAACCTGTCCAAATTCTTTTGAAATTAATTCTAGTGTTTCCTGCCTAATATTCATATTAATATGAGATAATGTTATCAAATAGTAGGTTATATAACAATGGTAAAAAGATCAAAAAATCCCGAACTTATCACTTTAAGTGAAGCCTGTGAAATTCTTCATGTCCACCCAAATACCCTCAGACAATGGGATAAAAAGGGGATATTAAAAGCTATTAGGTTTGGGGTAAGAAAAGATAGGAGATATAGGAAAAAAGATATTAGTGAGATCATTTCTGTAAAATAATATCTCTAATATTAGATTTTCTTATATTATGATAAGTAAGAATTCTATATTATGATAAGTAAGAATTTTGTAAGTAGTTATAATTAAGTATAAAAAATGATAAAATGTTAAGTAATAAATTAATTTCAAAAAAGTAAATATGAAAAATATAGAAATAAAAATACCGAGTCCTGATTGGAATAGCAAGCTTACTGGGGTAATCCTTGATTTAGAGAAATTAAGATCAAGAGAATTGTATGGTGAGGTACCACCATATATATTTTTTGAACTTAAATTTATATTTCAAATACTTGAAACATTAGGTTCCGCTAGAATTGAAGGTAATAACACCACTCTTTCAGATTATGTAGAAAAAATTATTGATAAAAATTCAAAAAAAGATGAGAGTCAAAAAGAAATAAGTAATTTAGATAAAGCAATAGAATTTATAGAACAAAATACAAAAAATACAACAAAAATTGATCGTGGATATGTTTCTGAACTACATAAAATTATAATGAAAGATTTAACCCCACCACCAAAAGGTGAGGGGTCTTATACTCCGGGTAGTTTAAGAAAATGTAAAGTCATTATTAAAAACTCCAAGCACAATCCACCAGATTATGTATTATTACCTGACTATTTTGACCGTCTTATTAAATTGATTAATGAAAAAACATCTCCACAAAACCAACTTCTTATGATTGCTATTGCTCACCATAGATTTGCTTATATACATCCTTTTGATAATGGTAATGGAAGAATGGGTAGACTTTTAAATTATGCTCTTTTGATTAAATCTGGATTTAATGTCAAAGACGGTAGAATAATAAATCCATCCGCTGTTTTTTATACAAATAGAAATCAATATTATAAATATTTAGCAAAAGCAGACTCCTTAAAAGACGAGGATGTTTTGGCTTGGTCAGAATATTTTTTATTAGGTTTAAAAAACGAAATTGAAAAAATAGATAAACTTTTATCTTCAAAATATATTCGAGATAAGATACTAATACCTACTATAACTTTTGCATTAGAAAATAAATATATCACCGATGTGGAATTTAAAGTTCTAGAACTTTTATTTTCTAAAAAAAATATGAATATTAAGTCGATAGAATTAAGTAGAATAGGCATAAATGGTTCCGTAAAAAAATCTAGAGTAATACAACGGTTAAGAAAGAAGAAAATTCTTTATCCTCTAAAAAAAGGAGGAAGAATTTATAGTATCAGGTTTAGAAATAATTATCTTTTAAGAGGTATAGTAGAAATTCTTAGAAAAGAAGGTTTTGTCTCAGATTTTTTAAATAGAAAATAAAATAATTACAATTTAATTTTGAAATCTTTTCTAAAAAAGGGCTATAATTCCAACTATATGAAACTTTGGATAAAACTATTATCCGTTTTCTTTATTTTCTCTCTTATTTTCCTACCAAAAAATATAGAAGCTCGTTCTGGTTGTTGCTCTCATCATGGCGGAGTTTGTGGTTGTGGATGTTGTGATGGAACATCCCTTTCTTCTACTTGTGCACCTTATTATCCAAGTTGTAATTCTGTTCAAGTTGTTACCCAACCAACCTCAACCCCTAAACCAACAGCGATCCCTACTAAAAAACCAACTCTTGTTCCAACCAAAATTCCAACACCAACAAATACACCAACTCCAATAATCACAAATACTCCAACACCAGAACCAACCAAAATTGAAGAAATTTCACCAACATCGATTCCTCAACCACAAGTATTAGGAGAAACTGATACTAAAAAACCAACCGAACCAGTAAAGGCTAGTGATACTATTTTAGGTTTTTCAATTTTAGGATTAATCGGTTTTGGAACATATAAACTTTTTATAAAAATTAAAAACAAAATAAAAGAATTATTTTAAAAAAAAGTAATATAATCAATTTAATTTATGTTCTGCTTATCTTGTGGTAAAAAAATATCTAAAATAAGTAAATTTTGCAAGTATTGTGGTTCGAGCCAAATAATTAAAAAAAAGATAAGCAAAAAAGAGTTTGAAACAGTTTGGACTTGTGATTATTGTAAGACAGAATTTCCTTCCAAAAAATTTAGCGATGAACATGAAATTATATGTGCCAATAATCCTAAAAATAAGAAATTTCCTTTTAATACAAATCCTAAAAAAGGATGGATTATTTTTTGGATAACAACCATTACAGTTTTTGTTCTAACTTGTTTTATATCGGCTAAGTTTGTTGAAAAAGGGGTAACCTTGCTGAACAGAGATATTTTATCGGCAATGTTTTTAGGTAATATCTGTTTAGGTGTTATAGCTTTTTTCGGAATAGCTTTCTCAAGAAGTAAACCAAAAAAGAATAAGGTTAATGGATTAATCAAATATTCTTTAATAATTTGTTTAGCCTATTTAATTATTAATCCTTCGATTCTTGCTTTAGAGGGTTATAGAGCAAGTCAAAACGAAGAATATAAAAATAAATATTATAAGAGTCAAACACCAATCCCAACGCCAATACCTCAAGATTCCACAGATAAATTATTAAAAGATTTAAATGATTATCGGACAGAACAAAAGATGAATGTTTTAACTCTAGATCAAGAAATGTGTCAAGTTGCCGAAAGGTTATCTAAAATGGAGAATTTGGAGGGTGCTTTAAAAAAAACAGACTATATAGATCTTTGTCCAAAATGTAATGGGGTTGGTTATGCTTATGTAGAAAATACTCCATTAGTTAATGTTTTTTCAAAATTTAAAGAAGGTCCAGAAACCAACAAAGTTATTGATAATAAGAATTATAAATATGCCTGTTTTGCGATAAATAATCAAAGAGTCCAACTTTTTATAGGTAATAAAGACAGCTCTTTGTCTAAGACCAACACTGTTGTAAATAATAATTCGGGTAATATTGAATGTATTGGTCCAGATGGAAAGAACTTTTGGACATCGTTGGACGAGTGTAAAAAATTGAATGAAAAATGGGGTAAACCGCTTGATTATATGGTTAATTGCAATATACATCAAGATTGTGGTGGGGGATCTAGAAGATTAAAATTAAGTGAATGTAATAATTCAACTTGTTGTCAACTTGGTAATGGATGGTCCTTCTATTTATCACGAGAGAAATGTAAGCAAGATCAAGGAAATCTAAATAAGGGAAGTTCAAATAATAATGTACCTCCATCAAATAACACTAGTACTCAGAATACATCACCAAAAGTAATGTTTAATGCGACAGAGACATCTATTAAAGGAACATATTATTGTTATGAAAATAAAGTGAATGAAATGGTCACACAACAATCATTGGTAAAAGGAGAAAGAGAGCTTTATGAAGTTTGTAAGAGTAGTAGCTATAATCAAAATATTTTTAATCAATGTTGGAAAGATACATGTAGCGGTTTACCAGATACAAGCGCTTGTAGTAGTAGTTGTTATGACAAAGCATATGGTGAATGCTCAAATTATTATAAAACATATCTAGAATACCGATCTAAATTAGATAATATGCGATGGGATAACTGTCCTTAATCAACCGTTTGTAATTCTGGTGGTTGTAAAGATTTTTTTTAAAATTAGTTGTCGCTAAATAATAGGGATAATATACAAATTTGCCGTAACTTTTGGTATGTAGTATAATCTCGCAAATGCTAATTAGTGAGAATGTCGACACATTAGACAGAATAGAAGCAAATAGGGACAAAAAATCAGAACTAATAATCCTATCAAAAAAACATCAATTGAGGTGTCCAATTCCAATATGTCACCATCAAGTAATTTTTAAGTGTGGTGATAAAAAAATACCCCATTTTGCTCACAAAAATAAATGTGTGTATACAGATCATGAACCAGAATCGCAAGATCATCTAAACGGTAAATTATTATTAGAAAAAATATTAATCAAATTATTTCCAAACTCAACTGTTGAGAAAGAATCATGGATTAAGGAAACGAATCAACAAGCAGATGTTTTAGTAACCCACAAAGACGGTAAAAGATTAGCCTTTGAATTTCAGTGTTCAAAAATATCTGGACATAAATGGGAAGAAAGACATAATCTATATAAAACAGCCAATATAAAAGACTTTTGGATATTAAATAATGAATTAAATTTAACTGCCAATACTCACAATAAAAAAAAAGATGTTTTAAAATTTTGTGATTTATCAAAAAAATTATATCTTTCCCAACCAGAATCGTCTAAAATTATCAGCCCAATTATTTCCAACATTTCAGTTAATTATGTTGTATTTCTAGATTTAGAGAAAAAATTATTTAAAATAATATTCGGCGGTTCCCTTAATAATGGAAGAAGTTTAAGTGGTTCACATACTGAAAATATTTCTACTGATTTTATTTCAATGATAAACGATGAATTAGTATTTCCTAGATATCTAAACTGGATTGAATACAATAAAAATAAAATAGAAAAAGAAATAGAAAGAGAAAAAAAAGAAGAAAAAGAAGTATTGGAATTAAAAAAAGAAATAAAAAAAATGATGGAAGAAGATCCTAATGTTTGGTCAAAACAACTTGATGAAAAAAGACAATTTAAATTGAAACAATTAGAGGTAACAAAATACAACCAATCACAAAATGAACAACTAATAAGTTTAGGTAATACTCATTTTGATCTTCTTATAAAAATAAGTAGTTTTGAAAAAGATTTTAATGTAAAAACTTATAAAACATATACCTCTAAAGAATCCATTGGATATGACATATTTAACGAGAACACTTTTCAAGGGGAATCACAAAGATGTGATCAATGTCTAAAATTAATGTATATAGATAAAAACAATCTATCTTGGATTTGTCCAAAGTGTCATATAAGAATACCTATTTATTTAAACATAAATACATTGGACGACATTGAGAAATTAAAACAAAAACTCACAACTAATAAGAAATAATAGTTCCAAAATCGTTCCACTTCTCGAGCAAGAACACACTTTATATGGAAAGATAGGAAGTTTATACTTGTATACTATGATTAAATAGAGGTAAATTAATTATTTAATATTAGGTAAAAGACATAGTGATAAAATTAATAAATGAATATTGGCGATAAAAAAAAAGTTAAAAAGATATTTATTACTATAATTTTTACTATTTCTTGTTGGTTTGGAATAAGTTTATTTTTATTTTTATGTGCTTTTATAACAATAGCCCTTATCGGTAATGGTGGTAGTTGTTCTTCTAATAATGGGATTTGTGAAATTAATAAATTAATGGATACTCATATATTTAGTACTATTATTCCTATATTTATTATTTCTATTCCAATAACTTATTTTATGTATTCTAAGCATAGAAATGGATTTAATCTTATTTCAATATTATCCTTTATAGTTGGAATTTTTTTAATTTTATTTTCATAAAATATTTAAAAACTATCTAATAATAATTAAAACAAACAAATCCTGATTTCTTCTAGTGCGGGGAGCTAAGATAAATTATACCCATAATACAGGCAATAAATCGTTATTTAGGCAGCTTGACTTTCATTTTTAATAAGCCTATAAAGTAGTTAGCCCTATTATTTTTTAATTTGGAGATATAGATATGAAAAGACTTTTCTCTTTATTTATGGCACTTGCCGCATTGGCATTTGTCGCTATTCCTGTTTATGCAGCAGTAAATGTTGTTACGCCAAGTACGAACGACATCAATCGCACCAACAGTTGGGCTCATGTTGACCAACTTAGTCAAGGTATAGGTACAATGGATTTAAAATTTATCAGTACAAGAGCTTTTTGGAGCTGTTTTGAATATAGAATTGATAATGAACCAAATACAGTTACTGGTTCAAATCCAAACCCAGGTGTTACTGATGGGAGGTGGACTCAAGTATGTGTCAACAACTCACAAACTACAAAGACAATAGAAGCGAATGAATACGTAGATGTACGTATGGTATACGGTGCTGAAACAGATGAACGTTTTGACTGGACAAGATTTGATGTACTTTTCAACAGAACCGCAACCATAATTTCACCTGAAGTAAATTCAATAGTATCTGGGGTGGTTTCTTTTGACGCAACCTTAAATGATAAAGACAAAAACGACAGTGTTTCGTGGGCTATTAGAAAAGGCACTTGTGCAGCTAATACCAACACGGTTTTTGGAAATGTTGATGGTTTCAATAATCCTTATGATTGGAATCATACCGATTTCCACGCAACGGCTGATACTACTTTATGGGGGGAAGGAGAATATTGCTTTGTTTTTAATCCATCAGAAAGCGCAGGAGATACAGCAATTAGGGAGACCAGAGAGTTTACTGTGAATAATACTCCTGATAATAAAGAACAATGTAAAAACGATGGTTGGAAAACTTTTTTTACCCCGACATTCAAAAATCAGGGAGATTGTGTAAGTTCTATTCAAAGCAGTCCAAAGGCCATTGGTAATAAAAAATAAAATTTATTTATAGATTTTTACAACCCATCGGTTTCGGTGGGTTGTTTTGTTTATATATTAAAAATTCTGAATTCGTTCCACTCCTCGAGCCAGCGGTAAGCGAAAAACAGACAATATCTCCGGAAGAAATGAAAAAAGGAATAAAGAAGAACAGGCTAATCAGCGAAAAAGACAATTATCGAATTCAATTGCGATGATTTTAGTTGCGGACCAGTATATCTGTATCACTGGAAAACAATCAAAAAAGAACAAAAGGCTTAAGATTTCCGTGATTGTTGTTTTTTGACTGATAAAAAGTTAAATTAGGTAAGTGATAAAAAAGTATAAATATCCAATATTTTTGGGATTGGTTTTGTTGTTGGCAGGATTGTTGAGATTTATAGATTTGGGAATTAATCCACCAGCTTTAAACCAAGATGAAGCAGTTAATGGGTATGATGCCTTTGTTTTGGGGAAAACTTTACGAGACCATCATGGTAATTTCTTGCCAATTATGCTTCAGTCTTTTGATGATTGGGCCTCACCAGTGCTTACTTATGTGACGATTCCTTTTGTTAAGATTTTTGGACTTTCGGTTTTTAGTATCCGAATGGTGACAGCATTTTTAGGAGTAGCTTCAATTTGGTTATTTTATATTTTGTTAAAATATTTTTTTAAAAATAGAGATTGGTCGATAATCGGTGCTTTTTTGTTGGCAATTTCTCCATGGCACATTACTTTATCTAGATGGGCAATTCCCCCAAGTGTGGTTTCTTTTTTTCTGTTTTTGTTTTTAGATATTTTTTTGTGGACTGAAAATAAATTTAAACAAGATCATAAAATGTGGCGTTATGTAATTCCTGGAATTATGGCGGGAATATTGACGTCAACTTACCCAACTCAAAAATTATTTGTACCATTATTTATTTTTGTTTTGGGTATTATTTATTTGAGAAAACAGATAAAGTGTTTGTTAGTTTTTTGGCTCTCTTTTGGGATAACTGTATCCCCAATTTATATACTTACTTTAACTAATCCTATTTATAATTCACGCTTTGGAACTGTTTCAGTTTTTTCTGGGCAAAATGTTTTAAGAAATATTATTAGTCGATATGGAGAGTATTTTTTACCTGACTTTCATTTTGGTATAGGTGACCTCGATATAATGCACCAAATGCCAGGAATGGGTAATTCTTATGAATTTTTAATGCCATTTTTTTATTTAGGGATGGTAATTTGTA
>CAZICU010000017.1:0-13756 GCA_964537905.1 uncultured Gammaproteobacteria bacterium | reverse complement strand
TAGTAGAAAGTAGAAATAAAAAAGCTATAAAGTAAAAAGAAAAATGAAAATATTTATTATTATTCCAATTTACAATGAAGAAAATAGAGCGGTTGAGATTATTAAAAAAATTTTAGAGGTTGATAAAAAAATAGAGATTATTGTGGTGGATGATGGCTCGACTGATGATTCTTTAAAAATTCTAGAAAATAATTTTAGAAAAAATAAAAGAGTTAATATTTTTAATCATATAATTAATTTGGGTAAAGGGTCGGCCATGAAAACAGGTTTGAAAATTGCTTGGAAATTAGGGGGTGAAGGGGTAATTTTTATTGATGCTGATGGTCAACATAATCCAAAATTTTTACCAAAGTTTATTGAAGAATTAAAAAGATATCCAATAGTTTTTGGCTATCGAGAATTAGATAGCAACACTCCTTGGATTCGAAAAAATGGAAATAAATTTGCTACTTGGTTAGTAGGAATTTTATTTAATATAAAAAGGAAAGATTTACTTTGTGGATTTTTAGGTTTTAGAAAAGAAATTTATAAAAAAATAAAATGGAGATCAAATAAATATGGAATTGAAACTGAAATGGCGACTAAGGTGGGAAGAAATAAAATTCCCTTTTCAGAGGTAAAAATTGATACAATTTATATTGATAAGTACAAAGGGGTAACGATCTTTGATGCGTTTAAAATTTTAATCAAAATCCCCTTTTGGTATCTCGAAAAATGAGTATTATTACACTTCAATTGGTTTTATTGGCTTTTGCTTTGTTGATGATTTATTCTTTGTTTTTGCATTGGAAAAAGAAAAATATTTCTAATAAATTTTTCTTTTTTTGGTTGATAGTTTTTGTGGTATTTGTATTTATGGCGATATTTCCAAAAATGTTAGAGCCATTAATGAAAGAGCTATTTATTATTAGAGTAATGGATTTGGGAATGATTGGAACTTTTATGATACTAACTTATGTAACCATTGAAAATAATATAAAAATTAAGAATTTGGAAGATAAAATGGAGAATTTGATAAGAAAAATTGCTATAAAAAAGATTAAAAAGAAAAATGAGTAAAAAGATTTTGGTGGTTTCGCCTTATTATCCACCCCATGTTGGTGGTTTGGAAAGTCATGCAGATGAATTTAATAAATATTTAGTCAATGATGATTTTGAAGTAACTGTGTTTACTCCTAGATTACCGAAAGAGACTTTAACGAGTGAAATAAAATATAAAAAAGTTAAAATTTATCGATTTCCGGCTTTTGAATTAATTCCAAATTTTCCTGTGCCTTGTTTTTGGAAAAATGAATATGGGAAACAGTCAAAAAAAATATCTGAAGAAAAATATGATTGGGTAATTTCCCGAACCAGATTTTTTTTAACTTCAGTGTTGGCTGGAATTTGGGCAAGAAAAAGAAAAATAAAATGGTTACATATTGAACATGGATCAGATTTTGTTAAGTTGAATAGTGTATGGAAATCTTTTTTAGCTAGAATGTTTGATTATATTTTTGGGAGGTGGATTTTGAGGCAGGCTGATAAAGTAGTGGCTAATTCAAAAGCTTCAGCTGAATTTTGTAAAAAACTTTATTCAAAAAGAAAGTATCAAGTTATTTATCGGGGGGTGGAAATAGATAAAATTATTGATAATAAAGTAGTCAGAGAAAAGTATCGAAATAAAGTGATAATTTTATTTGCTGGTAGATTGATAGACGGTAAGGGAGTTTCGGATTTAATTGAAGCAATGGATTTAATAAAAATTAATGATTGGATTTTATTGTTAGTTGGTGATGGTCCCAGAAAGAGTGATTTGGAAAATCAAGTAAAAAATATCAATTTAGAAAATCAAGTGTTTTTTTTAGGGCAAATGAATCATCAGGATTTGATGGGGATATTAAATGTATCGGATATAGTGATTAACCCAAGCTACACCGAGGGAATTCCGACTAATATAATTGAGGCGGCTAAATGTGGTAAAGCAATTATAGCCACTGATGTGGGAGGAACCAGAGAAATTATTGATGATGGAATATCGGGAATTTTAATTCCACCAAAACAACCTAAAATACTGGCAAGTAAAATTAAGTTTTTGATTGAAAATAATGAAATTAGGAAACAGATGGGAAATATAGCCAAAGAAAAAGTTAAAAATAGTTTTGATTGGAAGGTTTCGATTAAAAAATATATGGAAATTTTAAAATGATATTAATATTTTTTATTATTCCCTTATTATGGCTTTGGTTGGTAGGGATAAAGTGGAATTTAAAAGAAAAATTTTTGTTTGGGTCAGGTTTTTTTTGGTTAATAATAACTCCTATGGTTTGGGTATTAAACAGATTTTTTGGGGTTTTAGTCAGACCAGAGGTTTTTTGGGGTTTAGTAATATTAATAACAATATTCTTATTAATATGGCGATTGAGAGGTAAAAATAAAATTAGATTATTTTGGCCTCAAATAAAATGGGATTGGCCGTTAATAATAGTTTTAATGGTTTATGGAATATTACATATAGTGTTTTATCGTTTCTATGTAACAATGCCGGAATGGGATGGTTATACCAATATTTTAAGAATTGAAAAAATGGTAGAGACTGGAAATATTGATTATCAATATCGACCATTTTTTTATACAGGAATGACAACATTGGCTCAAGTGACTGGAATTGATTTATATCAAATTCATGTGATTTGGATGATAGTGTTGTCGGTAATGTATTTAATTTTAATGAGTATATTGATTGATGAAAACAAAATTAAAAATCAGTTATTAAAACTATTGATTTTGTTTTCTGGATTAGCGGTGCCGGTGATAAATATGGAGATAGATTTTTTTCGACCTCAAAGTTTATATTTATTAATATTTCCAATTATCTTTTATTTAGAGCAAAAAAATAAAAATTATTTAGCATTTTTAGTTTCATTAATAGCATTGGGTTACCATCAATTTTTTATTTTTCCGGTAATTATTTTAGGACTAAAATTATTTTTCAATTTAAAAAAATCTCGGAAAATATTTTTATTATTAATGGGGTTATTTTTGATAATTATTTTTAGAGATAAATTTGTGTCGTATTTACATGTAAATAGAATTTTTGAAGAAATATGGAAAGTAGATAAATGGCGATGGTGGTTTTTGGATAGTTACCAAACTGTTCCGGATAATGTGGAAATGGGGTGGCCGGGAATTAGTGGTGCGGCAAAATATTATGGATATTATTTTGGACCGTTAATTTTGGGTTTTGGATTGTTAATAATTTTTAATATTAAAAAACTATTTAAACAAAAATATTGGTTGGTAATGATAGGAATTTTGTTAATTATTAGTGAAGTTTTACCAAGGTTTAATGTGGTTTATCTACCTGAAAGATTTCCATTATTAATAGATATTGTTGTTTTATTATTAATCCCCTGTTTATTTCAGAAAATAAGGATTAATAAAATATTTTTATTGGGTTTAATTTTAATTGGAATATTTGGTTCTGTTTATATTGCTAAATTAAAAGGTTCTTTTACTGATAGAAAAGAATTATTGGTTGGAGAATGGATTAAAAATAATACTCCAATAAACTCAACTATATATACTCAACAAGGTAATTATCCTTTGGTGATATTTTTTGCCAAAAGAAAGTATATTGATCCGGGAAAAGATTTTTTTGATGGTAAAACTATACTGGAAAATTGTGATAACTGTTATGTATTATATTCAACTCGAAAATTTGATGGATTGAGAAGTGAAAGAAGTTATTGGAAGGAATATAATTATGCTGATGCTAATTTATCTAATTTTAATTTAAGTTTTGAACAAATTTATACTAACGACGGAATAATAATATGGAAATTTCCAGAAAAAAATTGATAATTTTTTCTTCAAGAGGTGGTGGTCCTTATAAACAACATGAATTGTTGACCAAAGAATTAAAAAAGAAAGGATATGAAGTAGAACATTGGTCGGGTATTTTTAGTTGGTTAAAACTTCACTTTTTGATAAGGAAATATTTGGTCGTTTCAAATGTGCCTTTTTTGTTTGTTTTTAAAAAAGATAATTATATTTTAGATATTCATGGAAATTATAATAAAGAAAAAAATATTTTTACTAATTCTTTGGGTTATTTATATAAAATTAATTTAGATTGGGCAAGAAGAATAACTGTTCCATCAGAATATTTAAAAAAAATTTTAAAAATAAAGAAAGCATTAGTAATTCCTAATTCAATTGAAAAAATTACTTTAATAAAAGACAGAAAAAAAGAAAAAACAATTAGATTAATATGTGTGACTCATTTTGCATTTAAAGATAAATCTGTTGGAGTTTTGGAAATAATAAAAAGTTTGTTTTGGCTAAGGAGTGATAAAAAAATAGTATTAGATATTTTTGGTAAAGGGAAATTTTTAGATTTTGTTAAGAAAAAATCAGCCGGTTTAATATATCCGAAAAACATTAAAGTAAATTTTAGAGGTTATTCAAAAAATATTTTAAGAAAATTAAACCGATCAGACATTTTTGTTTATTGGTCAAAAATGGATGTAATGCCAACATCTTTGATTGAGGCGATGGCGGCTGGTTTACCGATTGTTGCTAATAATTTACTTCAATTTAGATATTTTTTACCCCAAAATAATTATTTCTGTGATTCCAATAAGGATTTTGGAAAGTCTATTGGAAAAATAGTAAGTGATAGTATATTTAGAAAAAAGCTGGGTTTAGAAAATTTAAAAGCTTCAAAAAATTTTTTAATTGAAAATAATATTAAAAAATGGATTAAAGTTATTTATGGGAATTAGATTGAATTATTTATTTAGAATTGATGATGTTTGTCCGGGAATGGACTGGGATAAATTTGATCGGATTGAGAAAATTTTTGATCATTATAGAATTAAACCATTGATTGGGGTAATACCTTTAAATAGAGATGACAGTTTGAAAATTAACAAGAAAGCAAAATATGATTCTTATTTTTGGGATAAAATTAAAAAATTGATTTCAAAAGGTTGGTTGGTGGCCCAACATGGTTTTGAACATAAATATATTAATGATGACTCTGGTATATTGGGAATTACCAAACATAGTGAATTTTGTGGTTTGGATTATGAGGAACAATTCAAAAAGATAAGTGAAGGTAAAAAGATTTTGGAAAAAGAATTAAAAACAGAAATACAATGGTGGATGGCTCCAGCACATAGTTTTGACAAGACTACTATTGATGTTTTAAAAGATTTGGGTTTTGAAAAAATAACCGATGGAATTGCTTTGTTTCCTTTTAAAAAATTTGGATTAGAATGGTTTCCTCAACAACTTTGGAAGCCAGTTAAAATGCCTTTTGGTTTTTGGACGGTATGTTTACATTTAATGACAATGAAATCTGGAGATTTTAAAAAGTTAGAAGATTTTTTGGACAAAAATAGTAGATTAGCTTTTAATAAAAATAAATTTAATATAAAAATTTCGTTTTTAAATGATATTTTAAATTTGTTTTTTGTAGGTTGTTGGTATTTGCTTTTAAAGTTTAAGAAATTTTTTGAAAAATAGCGATTATATAGGGTGAAGTTTTAGGATTATCTCTAATAAAAAAAATACCATTAGATATTTTGTAAAATATAGTTGCTAAAAATTGTAATCCGTAAAATGGTAATAATTTATATTTATTTCCACCAAAAACGGCAAAGTTAATTTTTCCAACATAACTAATATTAACTATTTTAAGTTTAAATTTTGTAGCAATTTGATAAAAATATTTTAAATTCATAATTTTGGTATTGTGTTTATTGAGAATATCTTGGTTAATATGTTTTTGAATAAAATAATTAAAACCACTAAAGTTTGGAACAATCAAAATTAAATAACCATCTTTTTTAAGTAGTTTAATATGTTCTTTAATTGCTTTATTTGGGTTATCGAAATGTTCAATAAATCCATTAGAAAAAACGATATCAAAATTGGCTTTTTTAAGATTATTTTTAAATAAATCTTGTTGCCATACGATGGGTTTTAATTTTAATGCAATAAGATTTTTGCGAGTTAATTTTGCTCCAGATGGAGTGTATTCTATACCTTCTGGTTGATAGCCGAAAGTGGAGTGAAAATAATGCATCCATGAGCCAGGAGCACAACCGACTTCAATGAATTTATATTTTGGTTGATAAGGAAGAAATTTTTTTAGATATTTATCTATTTCTGTCGTTGCTAAGTTGATTTTTGTGTGAATCTTAAGAGTCCTTTTAAAATCAATATTAGTTTTATATTTTTTATTCCAATAACTTTTTGTAGTTAAGCGACTAGATAATATTTTTTCCATATATTTATAGTTTTATATATTTTACATTTTTTATTTGATTTATTTTGTGTTAAATTGAATTATGAAAATATTAGTAACGGGAGTGGCGGGATTTATTGGTTCAAAAGTGGCAGAAATGCTATTAGAACAAGGTAAAGAAGTTTTAGGAGTGGATAATTTAAATGATTATTATGATATTAGGCTTAAAAATTGGCGTTTAGATCAATTGAAAAAGAATCCCAATTTCCAATTTTTAAAAATGGATATTGAAAATTTAGTTGATGTTGAAAGTTTGTTTACTAGTGGAGAAATTGAATCAGTAATTAATTTGGCGGCTAGAGCTGGAGTTAGATATAGTATGACTGATCCTTTTGTTTATATGAGAACTAATGCTATGGGAACTTTAAATATATTGGAATGTATGAAAAAAAATAGAGTTAAAAAAATTGTATTAGCTTCAACTTCATCACTTTATGCTGGCCAACCAATGCCGTTTGAAGAAACTTTGCCCGTTAATTCCCCTATCTCGCCTTATGCGGCATCAAAAAAATCAGCCGAGGTAATGACTTATACCTATCATTATTTATATGATTTAGATGTTACCGTTTTGCGTTATTTTACAGTTTACGGCCCAGCGGGTAGACCTGATATGGTAATTTTTAAATTTATTAATAAAATTATTGAAGGTAGACCAATAACAGTTAATGGGGATGGAGAACAAAAACGGGATTTTACTTATGTTGATGATATTGCCGAGGGAACGATAGCAGGTTTAAAACCAACGGGTTATGAAATTATGAATTTAGGTGGTGGAGTGGAATCATTTTCTTTGAATTATCTTATTAATAAAATTGAGGAATATACTAATAAAAAAGCAATTATTAAATATAATCAATTTTCGAAAGCTGATATGAAAGCGACTTTAGCTAATGGAAATAAAGCTAAGGAAATTTTAGACTGGGTGCCGAAAGTTAAATTTGATGAGGGTTTGAAAAAGTGTGTCGATTGGTATCTGGAAAATCGAGATTGGGCAGCTGATTTAAAATGTAATGATGGAGAATAATTTATTTTTTCTCGACTTCGGCTTCGGTAAGTTTTTGCTCTTGGAGAATCCGACGATTCATATCACGAACTGCTTTGAAAAGAGTATCGTCAATTTTATTTTTTTGAAGATATTGTAACCAAGCATTAATGTCTTTGGGAAAACATTTACCTCCAAAACCACGGTAGTCTTTATGCCAAATAGTGGTGTAATAAGGATTAAGATATTTTGAAGCGGTGGCGGCTTTGATGGTTGAATCGTAATCAATATTTTCTTTTTGGCAAACTTCGTAATAATGATTAAATTCCATAACAGCCAAAGAACCGTGCATGTTATTAATGTATTTTAGAAGTTCAGCTTGTTTGGCTGGCATTGTTTGACCACAACCACTAGCAATAGGGAGAATATTTAAAACTTTTTGAGCTTCATCTTTTGAAACAGTTGTATATCCAATAAATTGTCTATCGGGATGACGAAAATCTTCATCACAAGTGGCTTCGGATAAAAATTCAGGGTTAAATAAAATTTTTAACTTTGGGAAATCTTTTTGAAATTGGTCGGTACTACCGATTTGAATAGTACTTTTTATAATAACAGTTTTATTATCAGGTATTTCTTCTAATACTTGGCGAACAATAGAATCGTTATATTGATGATTATCCCAATTGAAAGGGGTTGGAACACAGATAAAAATGAAATCTGATTTTAATGTTTCTTTTAAATTACTATTGGAATCTCGAAGATCATAACCAACTACGGGGAAATTTTGATCTTTGAAATAACGGTAGGTAGTACCGCCAACCATACCCATATAACCGATAATACCGATAGTGTTTTTTGTCATAATTAAATTTCTTTTAAATAATCTTTAAAGATATTTTCCCACAAAAGTGGTTGTAATTGAAAAGATAAATTGTTGGTTTTTAGTTGGTTAATTTTTGAGATAAATTTGATGTATTCTTGAGGTTTTTGGGCGATTTGGAGATAACTTGATTTAATATTAAGACCTTCGGCGCCGATAGGACTGGAAATAACTGGAATACCAAAGCTGAGAGATTCAAGAATTTTAATTCGTGATCCGGAACCGGAAAAAATCGGAGTAATAAGACAATCAATTTTTTGGTAAAAATCAATAGTTTTTTCAACTTGACCAAGATTAATAATTTGAGGAAATTTATTTTTAATAAATTGAGAATCGTTTTTTCCAGCCAAATAAAATTTATAATTGATTTTTTCTTTATCCAGTAAGGGAGCAATTTGGTCAAAAAAGTATTTAACGGCATTTAAATTGGGGGTATGTTCAAAAGAGCCAATATAACCTAATTTAATTATTTTTGAAGGAGTTTTTTTGAGGAAATTAATCTTTTCTATACCATTTTCTAGACAGATTATATTTTTACTAGGTAAATATTGTTGGAGTGTTTGTTGGTCTTTTTGGCTGACACTAATAATAGTGTCGTATTGGGGTAAATATTTTTTTTCGTAAAAATAAATTTGAATAAAGAAAATCCAACGGAGCAGTTTTTTAAAAATTGAAGGATGACCTTCGGAAATACGACGATAAAAAGAAATGGAAGAAATATCGTGAGCAGTAAAAACTTTTTTGGTATTTTGGGGTAAATATTTAATTAAATAAAGTAATTGACTAAATTCAACTTGAATAATGTCGTAATTTTTTTTAGCAATCATCTGTTTCATTTTGGAAATTAGTATTCGACTATACCAAGGAGTGAACCAGTAAGGGATAAATTTGGTAAAAAATAGAGTAAATTTTTTGGGTTGAGTTTTTATTTCTGATTCGTCAAAGGTAACAAAATCGATATTATAATATTTTGATAACTCGGTAATGGTGTTTTGAATTCGGGTGGCTCCCCCACTGTTTTGAGGAGTTGGTGGAATAGCAGAAATGAGGAGAAGATTTTTCATTTTTCAAGTCGCATTTTTAGCTCCAATAATGTTTCTGTTTTTAAATTATTTTTTACCCAGTCTTTGGTTGAGTTATTTAATAAGTCACCTAATCCAAAAAGTATTTCATTGTCTTTTATTTTTTGAACTCTATTAATAGATTTTTTAATGATTTCATTAATGTTTGATTTTCCTTTGTTTTTGATAACTTCATTATCTATTTCCCAATTATTTTTTAAAAAATACCAAACATCGAACACATCTCGATTAGCCATTTTAACTCTAGTGGCTAAAGCCAGTAATTTGCAGGCTACCATTGCTGGTCTGTTCATGGTTAACATAGAAATTCCCAAGTAATTTTTTACTTCAAAAGTTGTTTCAGTTTTATCCCTGGTAATTTCTATTTTTAGTTTTCTTTCTTCAAAACCATAGTCAAGTAAAAAAAGAATGGTATTTTTTTTAATTATCTTCTCGACTATTTTACCGTGTTTACTAATAATTGTTTTTACTTTTTCAAAAACTATTTCTTCCTGACTTTTGTCTAATAAATCAAAATCTAAATCAACTGATTCACGAGGTAAATCGTGAAATAAATAAGCCATAGTTCCACCTTTAAATCCTAAAACTTTACCCAAATTATTGTCAGAATAAAAATCCTTTAAAATTCGAATCATTATTAATTTATGTTTTTCTTTATCAAACATGGTCTTTTTTATTCAATTTATAATAACTGATAATTCTTTTGGTAGTTTTTTTGTTTTTATATATTTTTGATAGTTCTAGAACTAATTCCCAATTTAATGTGGCCAAATTGTCAAAATGATAATCGCGATATAAGTAAACAGTGTCGGTAAATGCCCTTTCTTTTGAAGCAATAAAATAATTGTCTTTTTTTTCTATACCTAAATTATTTAATAAAATTTCGTTTCTCAATCTTTTATATATAATATTATTATTGTCTATTTTTATTTCTCTATTAAGATAAGAAACCATAAAAGTGCTATCGTATCTCTGAAAAATTATGCCTTCTTTGGTTAAAACAGATTCTAAACTTAAGTAAGATGGAGAATAAATTTTTCCAGCTAATTCTGTTATGGTGTAATCATGTTTGGCAAAAAAACCCCTACTAGGGTTAAGAATTTTATTTCTCTTAACTAAATTATTTAATCTTCTTTTTAAATTTACATATTTAACTGAAGGAAACATTAAAGATAATTCCTTTAAACTGAAGATCTTCTGAGGTGTTTTGTAGATAGTGTTTAAAATATCTATTTTAATCATATTTGTACTGGAGGTAACATAATATGTTACCACGAGTTTAAAAAACGTCAATAATTAGATTTTTGAATTTTAGTAACCCCCACTGTTTTGAGGAGTTGGTGGAATAGCAGAAATGAGGAGAAGATTTTTCATGATTGAAGGCGGATAATTTCTTGATCTAAAAACATAAGTGTTTCTGATTTTAAATATTTTCTAATTTTAGTGAAATTTTCTACTGGGAGAAGAGAGTTTAAATCTTGGTCAATTAAAGTTTGAGTGACTTTTTGATTGATAAATTCTTTTAAATATTTTAAATAATCTACAACAGACATATTGGTTCTTTCAGTTATAACATCAGGATTATATTTTAGATTGAGAGTAAAAAAGTGGTGAATATCGTAAATATCTCGTCCGGCAATTGATTTTTTATGATCATAACGATCTTTAATAGCTACCATTTTGTTAGCAAAAATTGTTTCTTGATTTTGGCAGTTAACAGTACGATTAATTTCGGCTAAAAATATTGGTTGGTAAATGTTTGATTTGACTATAAAATTTAAAGCATCAATTTTTAAAGTGTTGCGTTGATTAGGGGAATTGGAATATTTAAGAAAGAATTCTAAGGCTTTTTGACTTTCTTGATATAAATCAAAACCTAATTTCTTAAAAATTTTATGAAATTCAGACCTTAATACCTTTTCGTTGACGTTTGGTTTTAGATCAAAATCAAGATCGACGGAAAATCTATCAAGGATTCCTATCATTGAGGCACAAGTACCACCTTTGAAATATAAAGAATTAGATAAAATTGGATTATCAATGATTTCGGTTAGGGTACGAAGTAAATGAGCTTTGTGAAGAGAATCTGATGTTCTATTGGTAATCATAGATAATTAAGTTCAGATTGATAATTTTTAACAGTTTTCCAATCAATAAGGATATCGGCGTCAAAATGATAATTTGGTTGAAAATAGAGCATATCGGCAACTGCTCTTTCAGTGTTAGCAATAAAAACTCCTTGATCGTTTTGGCTAATACCGATAGGATTGTTGAGGGAGGTGGTTTTTAATTGTCTAACTAAAAAATGATTATTATTAATAATAAAATTTAATGATTTATGGGAGATAAAAGTAAATTTTGATGGTGATTGGTTAATTATGCCGTTTTTAGCCAAAATTGACTCGGTGCTTAAATAATTAAATCCATTTATGGCTCTAAACCCAATTTGAATAGGATTAAGTTGATCTAATGGAACAATACTATAAAAACCTTTTTGAATAGGAATTAACACTTTCTTTTTAATTAGGCGATTGATAGTTTTATAAAGCGTATTTTGATTGGTAATATTCCAAAGGACTTTTAAGTCTGAGGTGTGGAATAGTTTTTGTGGTTGTTGAGCTAAAATGCCAATTTTATCTGTGGTCATGGTTCTATTATGTGGTACTAATATGTACAGGATAACATAACTATAATTTTTGTCAATATTTAATGTTTTTACCTATTATTTGGTTAAATTTATTAATTTATACCGGAGTGGTTATTTAATAATTTTTTTAGCTAATTAAAGCGAAAATGTAGTGTTAAGTTAGAACGTCAATTTTCAACTCTAGTTCCCCCACTGTTTTGAGGAACTGGTGAAATAGCAGAAAAAACAAGAAGTTTTTTCGTTGTTAATAATAATTTAATTATACTAGAAAAGTAAATATGGTTTATTTTTATATGATGTAGATAATTTACTTATTGACACGATTCTATAAACTGACTAATATTGACAGTATATGGGAACGTATAATTTAAGTTTGTTAACTAAAAAATTATTAGATTCAAAGTTTAATTTGGTTAGTTTAAAAACTTTAAAAAATATTTTAGAAATTGAGAATGAAAGATCTTTTTATAGAGTTGTCGGTGAATTTGTAAAAAATGGAATTTTAACTAATTTGGAAAGAAATAAATATTTAATTGAAGGAAAAAATGTTGATACTTTTGAACTGGCCAATTTCTTGTACCAACCATCTTATATTTCTTTGGAAACAGCCTTAAATTATTGGGGTGTTTTATCACAATTTCCTTTTGAAATAACAAGTGTAACTTCAAAAAAAACGGTCAATAAAACATTCGGAGAAAAAATATATGGTTACAGACATATGGATAAAAAGTATTTTGGAATGTTTATTAAAAAAAATAAGGCTTTGATAGCTTTACCAGAAAAGGCGCTTTTTGATCAGTTTTATTTGGTATCAAAAGGTATTAAAACTGTTAACTTTGATGAATATGATTTTGGAAATATAAATAAAAAAGAATTTTTAAGATTATGTAGTCAATTAAAGGCTAGTAAAAAAATTATTAGTTTGAGTAAAAAATTCATTAAGTAGAATTATGTTAAGTTTTGTCCAAATAAAAGATTTTTCTAAATTATTTAAGACTAATGAAAGTGTTGTTGTTAGAGAATATCTTCAGACTCTTTTTTTGAAAGAATTATATGAGGAAAAGTATTCTCAATATATATTTTTTAAGGGTGGAACAGCTATAAGATTGGTATTTAATGGAAGCCGGTTTTCTGAAGACCTTGATTTTACAGTGACGGGAAGTCAGAGTGAGTTTGAAAACTTTTTAGAAAGTTTTTTTAAAAAGTTAAACAAATTATATAATTTTAGTTTTAAAAAAAGAGAAACAATAGTTGGTCTTAAGTATTTATTGACCGCTAATTTAGAAATGGTTGATTATAAAATGTTTATTAATTTAGATTTCTCTTTTAGAGAAGAAGTTTTAAAACCAACAAAGTCGGTAATAGTAACTGAGTATCCAGTAGTTTTTACTTCATTTGTGAACCATTTGTCAGTTGAAGAAATAGTGGCGGAAAAAGTCAGGGCTATAATGACTAGAGAAAAAGGTAGAGATATCTATGATTTATGGTTTTTGTTGAGCAAAAATATTGTTATAGATAAAAAAATGGTAGAAGAAAAAGTAAAATACTATAAAATTAACAAATTTAGTGTAGAACAATTAATAAATAGAATTATAAGTTTTAATCGAGAACAATTCATTTTAGATTTAAAACCATTTGTGCCAATAAATGAACGAGAAAAATTAGGAGAATTTTTTGACTATACGGTAGCTTTTCTAAAAAATAGACTAGAAACCGTTAAGTAATTTAAATCGATTTCGTTTTTCAAAATTGGCAAAATTAATTAATTGAGTATCTTGGTAAATGTTGGGTATTTTAGATATTTTTTGACGTGATTTAATTATATGGGAAATATTTTTTAGATTATCAATTAAATATTTAAAATAAT
>CAZICU010000016.1:10909-15007 GCA_964537905.1 uncultured Gammaproteobacteria bacterium | reverse complement strand
TTTTTTTGGATTTGTGGTGAAATTTGGTATAATACAAACCCTGGAGATGTATTGCATCGACGGAGTACGTACTTTAAAAAACGGCAAGCCGACTTTGATCCATTGAGTCGTCCCGATGAATCGGGATTGGGCATTTTATGTTCAATTAAACAGGGTCAAAACAAAAAATGCTGAAAATAAACTCAGTAAGTTAGCGACTGATTTCAAAGCCTATTTAGGTAATGCAATCGGTACTTCTTCTCGATTAGCTTTTGCTAATTGCTAAGGAAACTCATCGTCTAGTCCTCTATTTCGAGGGTGGCTGGAGGGTGTAAATTAAATCGAAATGCAATCCCAATTTTCTCGATTAAATTGTGGATTAAAGCGAGGGGTAATGCCCTCAATAATCGATACAGTAACGCTTCTTGTAAATTCTAGTTGTTACTGGTGTAAGAGAGAATTTATCTAAGCTTGTAGATGTTTTTTACTGTCTGCTTTCGGACCTGGGTTCATTACCTGGCATCTCCGCTTTCTTAAGTCTTGGGGATAAATTCGGCTAAACATACCTGCGGGATATTATTCTTTGAAAAATAAGGAATTATTTAAAAATTTTGATTTATTTGGTGATTATCAAATTTAAGATAAATATCAAATAAAACTGATTAAAAACCTTTGTTTTACTATTTATTGGAAACAGCCGATGAAGGTGGAACTGGTGGCTCTAATGGTTGAGGTGGTTCTAATGGTTGAGGTGGTACTAATGGTTGAGGTTCTTCCACTGGTTTTTCGGATGAATTATCGACAGGAGGAACTGGTTGAAGATTTTTAGCTTTAGTAAAAGTATAGTTGTCTTCGGTTGGATCATAATCAACAACAATAGTGTCTCCAGAAACGAATTGTTTTTGAATAAGCATGGTAGCGATAGGATTTTCAATCGCTGATTGAACAAGTCGACGTAATGGACGAGCACCATACATAGGATCATAACCTTCTTTGGCTAACTGTTCTAAAGCTTTTGTTTCAACATTGAGAGCTATTTGTTGATCTAATAATAATTTGGTTGTTTTTTTGATTTGCAATTTAGCTATTTCCAACATGTGTTTTTGGGCTAAAGGATCAAAAATAATAGTGTCATCAAAGCGATTTAATAATTCAGGTTTGAAAAATTTAACCAATTCAATTTCGACTAGAGATTTTATTTTTTTAATATCTTCTAAAGAGACTTCAACTTTATCTTTTAATTGTTGCTGGATAATACTACTACCAATATTGGAAGTAACTATAATAATAGAATTTTTAAAGGAAACAATATTACCTTTGTTGTCAGTAAGACGACCATCTTCCAAAATTTGAAGAAGAACATTCATAACGTCAGGATGAGCTTTTTCAACTTCATCAAAAAGAACAACCGAATATGGTTTAGTTCTAACTGCTTCAGTAAGTTGACCGCCTTCTTCATAACCGACATATCCTGGAGGAGCTCCAATTAATTTAGCAACTTCATGTTTTTCCATATATTCACTCATATCAAGTCGAATCATGGATTCTTCATTACCGAAAAGAATTTCGGCTAAGGTTTTGGCTAATTCTGTTTTACCAACACCAGTTGGTCCTAGGAATACAAAAGAAGCAATAGGTCGGTTAGTATTAGTAAGACCAATTCTACCTCGTCTGACAGACTCAGAAATTGATTTAACGGCAAATTCTTGATTGATTAAACGTTTATGGATAAGATCTTCTAAACCTAACAATTTACTGCTTTCATCTTCATTGAGCTTGGTAATAGGAATATTGGTCCAATTACTAATAATTGTTTCAATGTCTTGACGGTTAATTTCGTTTGAAGTACGAGTTTGATTTTCGATAGCAATCTTAGCATGAGAAGCGGCTTCATCGAGAACATCAATAGCTTTATCGGGTAGATATCGATTACCAATATATCTTTGAGAAAGTTTGACAGCTTGAGTGATAGCATCTTCAGTGTAGACAACATGATGAAAAGTCTCATATTTTGGTTTAAGAACATTAATCATTTTAACAGCTGATTCAACATTGGGTTCGTCAACTAAAATTGTTTGGAAACGACGTTCAAAAGCTTTGTCTTTTTCGATATAACGACGATATTCACTAATAGTGGAACTACCAATAAGTTGAAGTTGACCTCGGGCAATATATGGTTTAATAATATTGGAAGCATCAAGAGAACCTTCGGTTTGACCAGCACCCATTAAAGTATGAATTTCATCAATAAAAATAATTATTTGTCCACTAGAAAGACTAGCTTCTTTGATAATATTTTTAAGTCTTTCTTCAAATTGACCTCTTTGAGCGGCACCAGCAACCAATGAAGCCATATCAATTTGAATAATTCTTTTACCAATTAAATCTTTGGGGACTTTACCTTGAACAATTCTTTGAGCTAAACCTTCAACAACAGCGGTTTTACCAACACCAGCATTACCAATAACAACAGGATTATTTTTAATTCTTCGAAGAAGAATATGAATGGCTCTTTCAATTTCTTTGTCTCTTTCAGCAACAGGGTCAAGCTTACCATCTTCGGCCATTTTGGTAACATCAGTACCAAATTCAAGTAGAACTGATTTGTTGCCAAAATTGTATTTGGTAGAGTTAGTGAGTTTTTCTTGAACTTTTTCTTTTTCAATGCCCTGATTAGCTAAAACAGTAGAAGTAGCGATATTGGCAGATAAAAAAACCATTAAAATATCTTCCGGCATAACAAAATCAATTTTTCGATCTTTGGACAAAACATAGGCTTGTTCTAGAATCCTTTTGGTATTTTCACCTAAACTTATTTGACCTTCATAAGTACCAACTTGCTGTTGTGATTGAATTTCTCTGATAATATCGCCGGCTTTTAGAGAAAATTGTTCGATAAGACGAAATATTTCGTGATCGTAAAGTAACCCAACGAGTAACTGCTCTGGTTCAATAGTTGATTGTTTGATGAGTTTAGTTTCTCTTTCGGCGGCTTTTAAAACTTGAACTGACCTTTGATCAAGATGAGTCAAAACAATCATGGCTTCTTTGGTGGTAGGACTAGTATTTGGTGCATCATTAATTGTTGATGGTTGGTTTGATAAATTTTGAGGAGAATCTGAGTTAAGCATGGTTTATTATGTATAAAATTAATTATGATGTCAATGTTTTACTGCTTTATCTATTTCCACTTCTCGACTTAATTGTTGAGAAGCAGTCTTTTGAGCACTTTTTTTAAGAAGAGTGTCTTGATTTTCTTGATCTTTGATTATTTCTTCTAAAGATAATTTAGCGGCAGTATTTTTAGCTTTAAGATAGGCAATAATCTCTGATTCGGAAAAGCCTCCTATAAGGAAGAAAGGTACGATGTCGGAAACAGAAGAAAGACCTTCGTTGACTTTATTTGGATCAGATGAAGAAAGGAGAGTAATGGCTTTTGAAATAGTTTTGATATCCTCTTCTATCCATTCTTTTCGGCTAGAACTAGTAGTAGGAATATCGCTTTGTTGATAATTTTCCAGCCAAAGATTTTTAACAATATCATAATCTTCAAAACTAACAGTTTGAATTTGATTGACAGTAGGTAAATTAATAGAAGGTACTTTTGATAAATCAATAGAAGATTGATCTCCAACTTCTTTGACATTAGAAGGCTTTCTAACAACAATAGCGGCAGAAAGGATTGATTCGGCTAAAACATTTCCTTGAGCGGTTTCTTGATTAAGTTTATCTTGAAGAGAAATAAATTTGTCTTCTTCGGCGGCATTAGAACTACGCTTTGGGTTAGCAATTTTTATTAAAGATTCTTCGACTTTTTTAAGTTCAGTTGGAACTGCTTTGGATCGGTTTAACCGAGCGGTTTCAAATTTAACGATATCACTCATGCTAGGAATAGAGAAATTTATGAGTCGAGTGATTGGCTTGGACAAAATATCAGGTTTAAGTTGAGTCTTGGTAGAAAATTGAGAAGTTTGTTGGTAATTTCTAGTATTCTGATTGGTCTGGAAACTAGAAGTATTGGTAGATTTTGTTTGTTTATCGGAAGAATTAAGATTTTGAGTAGACTGATTGGTCTGGAAACTAGAAGTATTGGTAGATTTTGTTTGTTTATCGGAAGAA
>CAZICU010000016.1:0-10809 GCA_964537905.1 uncultured Gammaproteobacteria bacterium | reverse complement strand
CTGATTGGTCTGGAAACTAGAAGTATTGGTAGATTTTGTTTGTTTATCGGAAGAATTAAGATTTTGAGTAGACTGATTGGTCTGGAAACTAGAAGTATTGGTAGACTTTGTTTGTTTGTTAGAGGAATTAAGATTTTGAGTAGATTGATTGGTTTGAAAACGAGAAGCATTGATAAATGAATTATGACTAGATGCTTTTGAAGTATTTGAATTTTGATTAGATGACTCAGAGGAAATATTATTAAATACTTGATTTTTTATATCAGTTTTATCTTGAACAGTTTTGTATTTGGGTAATTCTCGAGCTAAACCTCCAGGATGTTGTCCAACTGGGAATGGACTAGGTAATGGGGATTTTTTGAGAAAAGAAAAACTAGAAAGAGGATTAGTTATCATATTATTGATGACATTATGCATTGGGTTGATTCCAAAATCATATTTTTCTAAGAAACCTAAAATAATTTGAAGAAGAATAAATGGCATAAGAATAACAATCCAAAGCATTAAAAGAGCCACAACATACTGAATAAAAGTATCATTGTAATTAAGACTGTTGGTTAAACTTAAACTTTGACCAGGTCCACCAACAAGAATACTGATAGCGGTGGGATAATTTACTGTAGATAAACCAAAACTAAAAGGTAAAGTCAAAATATCTTTTTTCCAAATAACGACAACAGCGGATAGAAATAAAGCAAAAAGTGGACCGTAAAATAACCATCGCAAAAATTCTTGAATCCATATTTTGCCAGTTTTTTTAATAGGTTTATAAATAAGCAAAATAGGATAAAGAGGAGCAGAAATAATAAAAAACCAAAGAATAATTTTTCTAACAGTTAAAAGGCAACCTATAACATAAAAAGTAATACTAGTTGCTTGAACTAAAAGGAGAGAAATGAAGGCTGATTCATCATAAGCAATTCCATTTTTTCTATATCCAGTAAAATTTTCTGGAAAGGAAATATTAATGATATCTTTTCCAGAAATAATTTCACTACCAGTTCCGGCTGTTTGAAAGAAATAATATTGAAAAATGTCGGCCATGTCAAAAATAAGACGAGCCAAAGCCCAAGAAAAAGTAATTAATAGTAAAGCGATAATAAATTCTTTAATAAAAAAAGTAACACTAACACTTTGACTACCTTTTAAAATAATTAAAAAACTGGTAACTAAAACAGCCAAAATGGACATGGTATAAACAATATTTCTAACTGCTTTCCAGCTGTCGGCAAGAGGACCATCAAGATAATTCCACTTATAATTATTAAGTGTCCAATCCATAAAATTTTGGGCTCGAATGGCTCCTCGACCTAAAAAGGTAACAGTACTATCTTTAGTCCATTCATTAGGGCTTACAATTGACGGAGTGGCAGCATAAGTTGACTGAATAGAAAAGAAAAAAATCCCGATACACAATAAAATTAATAAAAGTCTTTTCATGTGACTAATTTCCAAATCCAGGAATATGTAAAATATCAATAGCAATTAATCTGACAATAAAAATAGAAAAGATAGCTAAAAGAAGTCCAATAATTGATGAAGTCACAATTTTTTTACCTTTTTGAATTTGAATAGTGTTACCTTGAGAAGAACCAATAAGAATCATGCCATAGATCATACCAAGAAAACTAACACCACCAATTATACCAAGACCAATTTGAAAATATTTTTGAGTAAAACCAGCTGGGGTATTGGGAATACAACCCAAATCAGTGGCTATTTCATTTGGTAGGCAGTTCATTATTTAATATTAACATATTTTGATTAACTATATTTTTTAGAACTTTGTTTTTATGGTATTGAGGTTGGTTCGATAGGTAAACCATACATTTCTTCTTCAGTAACACAAGTGTTAGCGGCAAAAGCGGAAAGATCGGAAGCAAGAGTGGTAAAATCAGAAAGAATGACATCGGCAGTTAAATCAGTGCCAATTATTGGACCAGAGATTGCTTTTAAATTATCTACATTAACCCCACTGCCAATTCCAATAGTTAAAATTTTAATTCCACTAGCTTTGATATCGTTGGCAACAGGAATAGCACCTGAAAGACCACCTCCAGCATTGGGATTACCATCAGACAAAAAAACTATTAGATCAGGATTTGAACGATGAGGAAAAATACTTTTAGTTTTAATTAAGGCATCTTGCCAATTAGTACTACCACTTGAACCAATATTGCTAATAATAGTTTTAATTTGAGGGAAATTATCAGTGAAACCTTGATCAATAGTGGCAGAGGTAGAGAAACTTATAACTGAAAAATTGGTTTGACTACTTGAAAGATTATCAATGAATGATGTAAGAGCAGATTTGTAAGTTTCAATATCTCCAGAAACACTTCCTGATCTATCAATGACTAAAGCAATATCATATGCTCCTAAACCACAAATTTGAGAACTGAAATCGAGAGCTGATAATTGAAGAGTAGGGTTAGAAGATTGAGGTTCAGAGTCTATTAGAGTGTATTTGGCTTGAGTTTCAATAGTTGAAGAAGATTCTTTTGATAAAATCAAACCACCACTTAAAATAAATCCAAAAGCAATTAAAATTAAAATTAGTAAGGAAACATAACCTTCCTTATTTTTTATCATAGTATATAAGTGTAAAATAAAAAAACAATAAAGACAAAGAGACGATTCTATTATTCTTAATACTTACAATTTTTTCTGTAAGAGTTTTAAGATTTTAATAAGACTAGAGAAATTTTTATATACTATTTGAATCGTTAATCACTAAAATAATATTCTAGTAAACACATCCACAATCCGGATTTAATAATAATAATTCAAGTGTTGAGAGTTGAAGAGTAGGATTAGAAGATTGAGGTTCTTTGTCGACTAAGGTATATTTTTCGGTGTTTTGATCCGAAGAAGGAAAACCTTTTGAAAAAATAAATCCACCACTAAGAAAAAAACTAAGAACGATGAGAAATACTAACAATAAATTAACGTAAATATAACCGCCCTCATTTTTCCTCATACTATAAGTGTAAAATAAAAAAGCGATAAAGACAAAGAGACGTATTTTTATGGTTCACAAATTTTTGTAGAAAGATTTTGAAAAGTTACTCCAAAATCAGCAAAATTTGTCATAATAACATCCTCATCACTCCCTTCACTAGGGATTGATCCAGATATTTTTCGTAGATTTTCTTGACTAATTGAACTACCAATACCAAAAGTTATAATTTTTGCGCCTTCTTGTTTGATTTTATCAGCAACGTCAACTGCATAGTTAACTGGAACAGGATCATTTCTTGAAGCTCCATCTCCAACTCTATTTGGGTTTCCATCAGAAACAAAAATTATATAATCTTGACTTTCTAATCTAGTTGAAATATTTTTTTGATTTTTAATTAAATTTCGAGCTTTTTCTAATGCGTCTTGCCAATTAGTGGCATCACCTATTTCAGAAGTATGAACATCTTTATTAATAGCAGATTCTATTTGGGCATTATCATCAGTAAATTCTTTAATAATGATAGCAGTTGAAGCAAATTTTATAACAGAAAATTGAGTTGAGGTTGTTAAAAATGAATTTACAAATGTATTTAATGCAGATTTTATCTCAGGAGAATAATCTTTATTTTCATCATTTGCACTAGTAATACTTTCAGAATCATCAATGACTAAAACAATGTCGAAATCGCTATTTCGACAAACCTGAGTGAGAGGAGGGTTAACAGGAAGAGTTTGGCCGAGAGGATCAACAGGAAGAGTTTGGCCGAGAGGATCAACAGGAAGCGTCTGAGCAATGAAATTAAGGGTTGAAAGTTGAAGTGTGGAATTAGAAGATTGAGGTTCTTTGTCGACTAGGGTATATTTCTCTTTAATTTCATCAACAGGAGAAACTTCTTCTGACAAAATCAATCCACCACTAAGAAAAAAACTAAGAACGATGAGAAATACTAACAATAAATTAACGTAAATATAACCGCCCTCATTTTTCCTCATACTATAAGTGTAAAATAAAAAATCAAGAAAGACAAAGAAAGATTTAATTTTTGAAGTAAAATAAAAAAAATTAATGAATAATTTTTTTTATTTCTTCATCTCTGATTTTTTGCCGTTTTTCGTATTGGCGCATTTTCCGACCAACACCAATTTCGACTTTAAACCATTTACCCCGAAGATAAATAGAAATAGGAATAATCATGTATTTTTGATGACGAAGAGAAATAATTTTGGCAATTTCTTTTTGGGATAACAAAAGATTTCTGTCAGTAGTTTTATCAATTTCGGTATTTTGAGAATATTTATAAACTGGTATTTTGAGATTAAATAAAATGGGTTGACCGTTGATAACTTCAACTTTTGAGCCGATGAATTGAGGAGTTTGGAGACGCAAAGATTTGGCGTCAGCGCCATTTAAAGCTATCCCAGCTTCAAATTTTTCGATAAATTGATAATCAAGGGAATCCTTGTTGAAGTAACGCATAAACTTATTTTATCAGAAAAATAGCCAATTTTTAATTTACAATTTTTAATTTTTAATCAATTTTTAAATTTAAATATTTGAATTTGAATAAAAATTTCAAATTAAAAATTTAAAATTCTATAGGGTGATTTTGTAGATTTTTTGATCGGAGGAAAGAAAATAAATTATTTTATTAACAGAATCAAGAGTAATATCGAGAACGTCAAATTTATCTAAATTAAATTTAGAAATAAACTCACCATTTTTACGATAAACATAAACTAATTTTGATTTGTCAACTAAGATAAGATAGTCGCTGTCAGAATTGGTAATAAATGAAGAAGCAGAAGAGAAATTAAAAGTTTGATTTTGTTTAAATTTATCTTTGAGACCACTAGTATAAAGATTAATTATGCCGGAAGAAGATAAAGTCCATATTTGACCATCAATAGTCAAATATTTATTGCCGATTTCTAACTTTAAATCATTTTTAAGCCAATTTTGAGGTGATGAATAACCTGAAGCATTAGGAGTAAACTTCCAAATTGATTGAGATGAATTATCAAGAATATAAATAGAACCATTCCAAAATTGAATATCGGTAACATTAATGGAAGGATAATCAGTGAAATTTAACTTGGTAATTAAATTATTTTTTTCAATTAATTTAATTTGATTTTGAGATAAAAGATAAAGATTATTATTATCGACTAAAATTTTTTGACTTGATTTAATTTGATCAGAAATAGAAATATTTTTAGTTGATTTTTCAAAAGGATTTAAACTATCGAGACGACCGGATGAAGAATCAAGAAGATATAAAATATTTTTTGAAAATAAAATCCGAGAAAATTGAGGATTAGCGGTGATATGAGAAGTATCATAAACCATGTCTGGATTAAAACTTTGACTATCCCCTGTTTGAGAAAGAATAGTGTTTACTTGAGATTGATACTGAGAAATTTCATCAGGATGAATTTTTAATTGCGACATATTTTTTATAATTTCTTGAGCTTCTTTGGCAGTTTTGGCGGCACTTTCAAGATCAAGACTTTTGATAGCAATAATATTGTTTAATTTTTGTTCTAGCTCAGTTTTGTATTGAGAGAATTTCAATTCAGTTTGTTTGACTTGATTTTTTTGATGACCAAAATAAAAACTAATGGTAAGACTAATAAGTAAAATTAAAGCAATAAATAGACGAATTTTTTGATAATTACCAATTTTAAAATTAAGACGTTGACGAACATAAACAGGAGAAATTTTTTGATGATTAAGATTTGTTTGAGAAGTTGTTAAATTAATTGGTTTTGGTTCAATAATAGGAATAGTTTCTGATTTTTGATCAATATCTTTGTTCTCATCATGAATTTCAATTAAAGTAGCGGAAAATAATTTTTGATCTGGTAATAAATTAATAAATGAAACAATATTTTCTTCAATATTTTGAATTCTTGAATCAGTTAAAACAATTTTTAATTTATCCCAATTAAAATCTTGAATAAATTTAGAAGAAAATATAAAAAGGCGATCTAAATCACAAATTTGACCTGAAATAACTGAGATTGATTGATCGTTACTTTGAAGAAGACGACTAATTTGATTTTGACGCTGAAGGCTGATTTCAATATCACCAAATGTAGCTAAAAATGTTTGATTATTAAGAATAACAACTAAGGCTAAATCAAATTGATGATCAGGATTAATTTTTTGGCGAATTTTGTCGATGGTTTGATGAAGGCTAGTAGTAATAGAATCTGATTGATGAGAAAAATATTCAGAATTAATTTGATTAATAAAATCATGGCCTTCTTGAATTAAAGTAATTGAATTATGAGAATGAAGACTGATAACACCAAATAAATGGCCTTTAATACTTTTAGTGAAATCATCAGGTTCATTTTCCCAATACTGAGACCACCAATTAGGAGTATTTTTACCAATAAAAGGACGACAAATAAAATGCATTAATTAATGATACTACAAAGCAAACATACTTAAGACAAGAATAAAAGAAAAAATTAAATGTAAATAAGAAAATATAATTAAAATATAGTTAAATTTATCGGTAATATTTTTTGACATTGAACTAACTTGTTTAACGACAATTAAGGCAAAAATTAAATAAAGAATAGATAAGATAATAAAAAATATTTTAGTAATACCAAAAAAATAACTATTAAGATTATTTAAATCAAAAAAATTAAGCATGAGGACCCCCTTTTTGTTCTTCTAAATCACGTAATTCTTTGAGAAGTTTGATAATTTTATCTGGATTAGGAATTTTTTCAAAATTAATTTGATTTATTTCGGAAGCGGTTTGAATAAGAACATCACCATAATTAAAAAAAGTACCTAAAATACCTTTGACTGAGGAGGAAACATCTTGAATAACAGAAAGATTAGCTTCGGCAAAATGTTTGTTGAGCATATTTTTAAAATCAATATCAACAACTCGTTCGTTAGTAATCAAAAAAACATTAAAATACCAACCAAGAAATTTTTCAAAAGCAAAAATAAAAGTAAAAAGATACCAAAAAAGAACAGCAGAGAATTGAAATTTTGCTGGAAAAAAATTTAAAAAACTAAAATAACGAAAAAATAAAGGAACAAAAAGCATTAAAAAAGCGGTAATAATCCAATTAAGATTGTTTATCCAATGAGGTCGAGTAGCTAAATAAATTTCTTCACCTTCATCACGTTCAGAAAAAGAAAAAACTTTTGGACGAACTAAAAAGGCCGAAAAAGGGGTTTTGGTGTGGCCAAGAATATTATAAACTTTTTGAACAATTTCGTCTTTTGAAGAAACATTATCAATTTTTGGTGATTTATCGATTTTTTTTGGTTCAACGTTGATATCAATTTTGGGTTCAATTTTGGCTTTTTGAGAAGAAGAAACTATTGGAACCGACTTGGTTTGGGTTTCGACGGTTAAATCATCTGGAGCAATAGTATCTAAATCTTTGGAACGATTCATAGTTGAATTTTAGCATAAAAAGAAATACCTATTGTAAGGGACAGATACAACTGCGCCTTACTAGATAATTATTATTTTTTCTCAATATTGAAAAGGTCGGATTTAATAACGATAGCGCCGGGGGCGCGAAGGTTGAAGGCAGTTTTGAAGGTGGAGGCGGAAAAAGTAAAATCACCTTTGTCGGTGGAGACACGAACATTTTTGGTGACACCACTGGTGGAGTAATCAACCGAAATGGAAGAAATCGAGGAGACTGGACCGCTTTTGTCGGTAACCTGCCTTCTAAGTTCATCGCGAGACCAAGCATTACTATCGCAAGAACCGATACAATTTTGAATTTGAGAAAGATGACTGGAATCACCGGTTTTATCGTAATAAAGAACAGCATTGATAATGTCGGCAAATTCATCATTGGTTAACCAAGGATGAGATCGACCATAAGCATCATTACTGCGAGTTTTGTACCAACCTTTGTAATACCAAGGTGAAGCTTTTTCGTAGGAATCATTGGGCCAACAAGATTGATTACCACAAGGAGTATCCCAAAGCTGAGGAGTAGTGTGATCAAGAGAAGAATAAGATAAAGTAGCACCGCCAGAAGTGGAGGCATACATGGTGGAAAAAATATTGCCAGTTTTATTGCTTTTAATAACCATGCCGCGAGTATCTTCGACAGCTTGTTTCCATTTTCCTGGAGAATTATAACGAGTGGAGCTATAAACCTGACAAGACTCAGTGGTACAAATGGATTTGGTACGATTGTTGGTATATGCCAGGGCATAAGTACGAGCGGCGATAGCCTGAGCTTTGAGGGCTTCATAGCCACCTTCATCACCCCACTTGGCAGGCATTTCGGCAATACCAACTAAGTAGTTATCCTCAAATGGGAGACTACCGACTGAAGTGCTAATTGACCCATTAGTATCGATTTTTTCGATTTTAATATCACCATAATAAGCTTTGAGAATAGTTTCATAATTTTGACCAGATTTGGCTCGACCAAAAGCACCGTATTGAGACATACCTTTGCGATGAGGAGCACCAAAAGAAAAAGTGGCAAAAGCCGGCGAAAATCCAGGATTATAGTCGGCGCGAGAAGCAGGATCATCAGAAGAAGAAACATCACCAACAGAAGTATTAAACATAGCAGTTTTGGTAGCAATTAATGATTGTTGTTTGGCGGAAAGTTCGGCTTTGTAAGTTTCGGCTTTTTTGATTTCATTAGCTAAAAAACCAAAACGGGATTCAAGATCTTTTTTAAGTTTAGCTAAATTGGTTTTTTGAGTTTCTAATTTAATTTTGTTTTCATTTAACGAATTAATGTCGGTAGTATATTGAGTAATAGTGTTTTTATCTTGACTAATTACTGATTGATAAAGAGTATATTGTTGAAGAAGAGATGTTCCTTCACTATTGGATAAAAAAATTAGGAAAGGGCTAAATTTTTTACTATTTTTATAATATCTCCTAACCCGCTCGGCTAATAATTTTTGTTGATTTTGAAGATCAGCTTCTTTGTCGGATAAAGTTTGGTTTAAATTGATTATTTGAGATTCAACTTTGGTAATTTGATATTTGGCTGAGGTAATTTTTTGTTGAAGCCCAGTTGATTCAGATTTAAGAGGAGTAATCGCGGCTTCTAAGTCGGCAATTTGTTTGGTAACATCGGAAATTTCTTCGTCAATAGTTTTGGAAAAAACGATAAAGTTAACCTTTGTGAAATTTCGAATAATCTTTCCAGGAAAAGGGAGAACTAAAAATAGAAAGATAAAAATAGAAATGAAAATAGCTTTTTTGAAATTAAAATGCACTGTTTAAGTGTAGCATTTGCTATACTGGAATTATAATTATGTTGAGGAAAAAATTATTTAAAATAATAACAATGGTGATGGTGTTTTGGCAATCGGCAGGAGTATTAGTTTTGGCGGCAGAAAGTGGATGCGAAGAAACAGAGATCGAAACAGCTTTGGGATGTGTGTCTTATACAACAGACGGATTTGCTTCTTGGTTGTTAAAAATGCTTTTTGGAATTGCTGGAGGAATTGCTTTTTTATTGATGATTTATGGATTTATTTTACTGGGAACTTCGAGTGGTGATGAAAAAAAGATCCAGGGAGCTAAAGAAACAATTTCGTCAGCAATAATTGGTCTATTAGTTTGTATTTTTGCCTTATTTATATTTAGATTAATTGCGGTTAATATTTTACAAATTCCAGGGATAAATTAATGGTAATAAAAAAAATCTTGGCACAAGGTGTAAATCTCCCAAATTATGAAGGGACTGGTTTTAAATTTGAAAATGCAACTCCGGCAGATATATTTAATGAATTAATTCCTTATATTTATGTGTTGGCGGGATTGATTTTACTTTTTATTTTAATTTTTGGAGGAATAGGATTGATGACAGCGGCAGGAGATCCAAAAAAGATTGAAGCGGCTCAAGGTAAAATAACGGCAGGAGTAATTGGTTTTGTAATAATATTTATTTCTTATTTTTTAGTCAAAATTGCCGAAGTAATGTTGGGAGTAAAAGTATTTTAGTTTTACTTACCCATTCGACGGTGGCGTTGTTGATACCAGATAATAGCTTTTTCAAGTTGTTTTGGTCCGAAATCTGGCCAAAGAATGTCGGTAAAATAAAGCTCAGCATAGGAGGTTTGCCAAAGCAAAAAATTGGAAAGTCGGAATTCTCCGCCAGGACGAATAACTAAATCAGGATCAGGTTGACCAGTAGTATAAAGATATTTTGAAACTAATTTTTCGTTGACTTGAGAGGGTTTAACACCATCTTTGATAATATTTTTGATAGCAGTAACAATTTCATCGCGACCACCGTAATTAAGAGCAACATTGAATTTAAGTCTTTCTTGATCCAAAATCATATCCATAATTTTTTTAATGGCTTGGCGAACTTTAAGAGGAAAAGCTTGAAAGTTACCTAAAACAAAAAATTTAATGCCGGATTTTTGATATTCAAGTCTTTTTTCTTTGACAATTTTGATTAATAAATTAAAAATTCCTTTGACTTCTTGAGCACTTCTTTTTTTCCAATTTTCAGTAGATAAAGCATAAACAGTGATATATTTAATACCAATTTTTTTACAATGATCAACAATTTTTTCTAAGTTTTTGGCTCCGGCTTGGTGACCATCTCCTGGAGAAAGATTTCTGGAGAGAGCCCAACGGCGATTACCATCCATAATGATGGCAATATGTTGAGGTAAATTAGTTGGATCAATTTTTTGAGTCATTGTATTTAAGTCGGATGTTTTTTGAAAAGACTTCGGAGTATAACACAAGGAAAATACTCCTTTTTGACTAAAGAAACAAAAAACCCCGCAGCTGCGGGGTAATTTCATTACATTCATTTAGAGCCAAACTGTTAGTACCAGAAAGTCCCGATAAATCGGGATTG
>CAZICU010000015.1:0-15473 GCA_964537905.1 uncultured Gammaproteobacteria bacterium | reverse complement strand
AAATCTACTATAGTTGGTAAATAGCTGTTTGACCAGACTGAAAAATAATTTTGGCACCAATATTATCGAATTTTTTTGGATCAAGATTAGTATATTTTTCGTATTCTTTGGCACCAACAAAAATATATTGAACTTGATACTTATCAAGTAATGATTTAATTTCGGACAGATTAGTAGATTCGTAAATTGTATTGACGTCTTTTTGACGAGCGGCAGGAGCATTATAGCCACCACGCCACAACCATTCATGAACTATCCAACCTTGAATTGTGGGTAAACCGGTAGCTGAAGAAACTTGATTAAAAGTGGTGTAACTATCCCCTGGTGCTTCTAACATAACTGGTTGACCAGAAATATTTTTATTAATCCAAAGAATAGCTTGATAATTATCAGGAAATAAATCTTTTAAATAAGTCAAGCCATCGAGCCCATGATAAAGTCTTAGATTTCCATAATATGATTTAATAGCAAAATAGGGATAAATTAGATGAATTATAAAAATTAAAATAAAAATAATTTGATAAAACTTTTTAAAAAATGATTTAAAAAAGAGAGAAGAATTAATAAAAATATAACCACTAGCTAGCGAATAAAGCATAAAAGACTGATAAACCAATTTAAACATAGTATTGGCTCGACGATGTTCGTAAATATAAATATCTTTAATATAAATAAGTTCAGGAATGATGATTAAAATAGTCGCGGTGAGAATAAGAGAGAAAACAAATAAATCGGAAGTTTTAATTTCTAATTTCCAATTTCTAATAATTTTCTTTAGGACAATAATTACAAAAGGTAAACAAATAAGCCAGAAACCACCATAAAGAACAAAAAGTTGATAAAAAGGACTATGGCCGTCAGAAATTTTTATTCCTTCCATCATAGGAATAAAATTTAAAGAAAAAGGATAAGAAAAAATATACCAAAAAACTATGACTAATAATCCGTTTAAAAAGGTTTTAATTAAACTTTTAGAACCATTTTTTGAAAAATTAATTAAAAAAGTAAAAATAGCCAAAACTAATCCATAAACAGCAAAATCCCAAGCATTGGTCATATAACAAACAGAAAGAATAAAACCTGAACCAATAATAAATTTCCAATTAAAAAATTGAGAAGATTTAATTAAAGAAACAAACAAAAAAGCTAAGAAAAATAAAACAATAAAAATATCATTCATGTGACCATGAAGATCGGCGACAACAAAACTATAAAGAGGGAATTCATGAATAGTTTTGTCATTAATGTCGGGATCATGACCAATAAAACGAGTAGCATCAGGATACCAATAAGCCGATACAGATTTTTTTATGGCTTCTTGAGTTAAAACAAAATGTTGGTCGTTTTGAGTGTAATTTAATTTGCCAATTTTAAAAACTGAATGTAAGTTACCACCAAAAGTTAAAAAGAGGGCAGAAATAAGACCGGCGGTGATTATTTTTTTAAGACCAAACCCTTCCCTAACCCTTCCCTTGACAGGGCAGGGTACTGGTTTGTTTTTTTTATAAAAATTTAAAAATGCTATATTGGAGACTAAGGAAAAAGCACTAGTAAAAGTAAGAGAACAGACAGTGGCAATTGAAAGATTGTAACCAACAGAAGAAATAACTCCAGAAAGTTTGGTAATTAAAGCAAAAATTAAATGACCAAAATAATAATAATTAATAACCTCACCAGAAAACCACATGTCTGATGGTGGTAGAAATTTTGACCTGATGGCTGAATTGACAAATCCCCAATCCATATATTTTTCTAAACCTTCAATATTTGGGGCAAATCCACGAATATAAGACCACAAAGTTAAAATTAAAAAGAAAATAATCTCTTCAAAAATAAAAACACGATAATATTTTTTTAAATCTAAAAAAAATTGTTGATATCTTTTTTGTTTTAATAAAAACCAAACATCAAATAAAATAAAAAAGGTAATTAAAAAAAATAATCCAGAATGAGTGAACGGAATAATTTTAAAAACACCAAAAATCAATGAAAGATAAGTTAAAAGAATTAAAGAAATGGTTTTGGAAAAAATATATCCTTTGTCCCAAAATTTTTTAAATAAAGAAAAAATTAAAGGAAGAGACAATGTCCCTAATAAAAAAATAGTTAACCACCAATTGAAAATATAATGGAAGTCGGAAAGCATAGATAAGTTATAAAGTAAAAAGTTTTTAATTAATAAAAAAAATAAAGTTAAAAATAATTTTAACTAGATTGGTTAAAGCTTGTGGAAAAATAATAAAGGCTGAAAGCAACCAGGCAAAAAAACCAATAATAATACCGCCAAACATATCAATAGGATAATGAAAACCAATAAAAATTCTAAATATCAAAAGAGGAATAACTAATAAAACAAATAAAATAGGTGAAAAAACACCATATTGAAGAATAAACAAGAGAAAAAAAACGGCTTTGATAGTATGACCTGAAGGAAAAGAACCAGTTTTGTACCAACTATCGACCAATCCAAAAGGGGTTTTTTCTTTACGATCAAACATAGGACGACGCCAAAAAATTTTATTTTTTAAAAAACGTTCAATTATTTCAGCGAAAATGGTAGCAAATAAAATCTGATAAAAAACATTAGTTTCACTTTTAATTAAAAGATAAGATAAATAAAAAAAGAAAACCCAAATAATATAGTTTAAAAAAATTAAAATTTTTTTACCCAAAACATTTTTTTGAAACCAGCAAAGGTAATCTGTCTTGGGTTGCCAAAAAAGAAAATTATTTTTTGTCATTGAGTTTATTATAACTGTTAATCCGATTGTTATAATCAGTTAGTGAAAATATTAATTACAACAACTTATTATTTGCCAAATATTTCTGGCATAACTATATACATTAATATATTGGCGGAAGAATTAGTTAAAAGAGGTCATGAAGTGACAATATTAACAAGTCACCATGATTTACAGACAAAACCTGAAGAAATAATAAATGGAGTAAAAATAGTCCGTTTACCAATATGGTTTTATATTGGGAAAGGGCCAATATATCCATCTTTATTATTTAGATCTATCAAAGAGATTAAAGAAAACGAAATAATTAATTGTCATTTACCTCAACCAGAATCTTTTTGGCTAGCCTTATGGGGTAAAATACTAGACAAAAAAGTATTTTTGACTCATCATACTGATTTAAGTTTTTGGAAAGGAATTAAAAATAAAATAATTGATAGTGGTGTTTTTGTTTGTCAATATTTGGCGGCAATTTTAGCAACAGGAATAATCCCCTATACTCACGACTATGCTAAACATTCATATTTATTAAGACATTTTTTGAAAAAAGTTACTTCAATTTATCCACCGATAAAATTTGATAAAAATATAAATAAAAATTTAGATAATAAAATTGAAGAATTGGTAAAAAACAAAAAATATATTATTGGATTTTGTGGCCGAATAGCCAAACAAAAAGGAATTGAATTGTTAATTAAGTCAACAAAAATATTAGATAAAAAATTGGCTGATAAATATGTAATTTTAATGGCTGGACCAAAAAAAGTAATTGGAGAAAATTATTATGAATATTTGTTTGAAAGATATGAAAAGATTTTAAAAGATAAATTTATTTTTTTAGATAATATTCCCAGAAAATATTTGTCTGTTTTTTATAAAAAATTGGATTTATTGGTGTTACCCAGTGATGATATATTAGAATCATTTGGTTGGGTACAGATAGAAGCAATGAAATGCGGAATACCATGTGTGGCAACAAATTTACCCGGAATGAGAATCCCTATTTTAAAAACTAATTTTGGAAAATTATTTAAAAATAGAAATCAAAAAGATTTAGCAAAAAATTTAGAAGAAGTGTTAAAAAATGGTAAAAAATATTATCAAAATAAATATAATAAAGATTTAAAAATCTTTGATTATAAAAAATCTATTGATGATTATGAAAAATTATTCTCAAAAAATTAAAGATATTTTAAATAAGGAAATTGATCCGGCATATATTGACAGAGCAGAAATTATTTTATCGGAAATTATAAAAAAAGAAAAAATATTAGAAATTGGTTGTGGTCGAGGATTTTATTTAAAAGCTTTAAGAGATATTAACCCAAAAATTGAAATTACAGGAATTGATTTGAACCAAAAATATTTAAATGTAGCCAAAAAATATGTCGATGATAAAAATGTAAAAATTATTAAAGGAGATGCAACTAAACTTAAATTTAAAAATAACACTTTCGAGGCAATAATTGCCAGTGAAATATTAGAACATATTAAAGACGATAAAAAGGCAATGGAAGAAATTAAAAGAGTCTTAAAACCAAAAGGAATAGTAATGATATCAGTACCAAACCAAGAATATCCATTTTGTTGGGATCCGCTGAATTGGTGTTTAGAAAGAATTTTTAAAACTCATGTAGCGTCAAAAATTTGGTGGTTAGCTGGAATATGGGCTGGCCATGTTCGATTATATAAAGAGGATGATTTAGTGGAAAAAATTGAAAAATCTGGTTTAAAAATAAAAAAAATTTGGAGAGTGACAAAACATTGTTTACCTTTTTCACATTTTTTATTTTATGGTATAGGTAAAAATATAGTGGAAAAAGGTGGATTAAAAAATTTTAATCGTTTTGAAAAAAATAAAAAAAATAGTTATTTTTTAAAATTAACAAAAAAAATAATTGATTTAGGAGACAAAGGAAATGACAGAGAATTTAAAAAGGGAGAAACAACTACCAACTTGGTAATAATGGCTCAAAAAAACTAATTAATATTTTTTTGAAAAATAATTACTTTAGGATGATCATAAACAGTAAAAGCTTCTTCAGAAAAATCATCATTTAAACAAAACCAAGATTTACCAATTGGAGGAAAACAAGGATAAGAGGAAAATTCGGCGACTTGAGTGAAACCAAGTGAACCATCAAAAAGAGACTGATAAAATTTGGCTGTTTCAGGAAAAAGGTCTGCGTTTTCTGGAATGGGTTTGTAAAAACGATTTGATGAAAGAATGTAATAATCTGATTGGTTTAATTGATTTTTTATATCATCAATTTTTGAAAGATTTACTTCTTCAACATCAGCAATATGAATCGATTGAAAAATATAAGAAAAAAATAATGGATTGTATTTTTCTAGAGATAAAGGCAAGGAGTCATCCCAATATTCTGTGGCAATAATAGATCCAGCCGGAATATTTTTATATATCCACAAAGAAGCTTCAACTCTTGAATGGTTTTTAAAAAATATTGATAAAAACATGATGGGATAAAATATCAGAGAAACAAAAATCAAATATTTAAAAATAAAGTATTTTCTGAAAAAAAATGATTTTAAAAGAGAATTAATTAATATGGCGGATAGGATACAAATAAATGGATAAATTGGTAAAAAATATCTCATAGTCGAAACTGACTGAGAGCCTTGAAATAAAAATAAAAAGATAATCCAAAAGATAATTAAAAATAAAATTAATTTATTTTTTGATTGTTTAAAATTTATAATAGAAAAAACGAGAGAAATTAAAAAAATAATTCCAAAAGGTAAACCTAAACCCCATAAAAGGATATTTTTTAGAGGAAAGATAATGGGAGTAACTTTGATCCATTGAATAGCTGGTGGATAATAAGGATTTTTATCCCAAATCTTTAATTCTTTGATATTCCCCATAAATTGAGGATTAATTTGCCAATTAAAATAACTAGCATTAGCAAAAATTTGGGGTTGAAAAAAACGAAAAGTGAAAATCGATAAAATTAAAAAAATAAAACCATATTTAAAGAAAGAAATTAAATCTTTTCTAAAATTAAAAATAAAAAATAACAAAATTATGGGAGAAAAATAGACAGCAGAAATTTTTGAAGCCAAAGCTAGGCCAAAATTTAATGATAAAAAGGAAATATTTCTGAGACGGTGATTTTTATCTTGAAGAGAAATAAGAAAATAAAAAGTGGCAATTATAAAAAAATTTAAAAATGGATCAACGGTAAAAAAATGGGATATTTGAATGGGAAAAACACAAATAGAATAAAGAAAGGCGGCAATTAAAGCCGTTTTTTGTTTGGCAATTTTTGAAGTAACCAGAAAAACTAAAAATATAATTAGTGAATCTAAAATAATGGTTAAATAACGACCAATTAAATAAGCTTGATTATAACCAGTTAAACTAAAAATTTGACTGATAATTTTAATCAAATTAACAGGGAATGAACCATAAATAAAAAAACTGTATTTTTGATTATATGGATTAAGAGAAGAAACATTTGGGTCGAGATACTCACCTAAGGTTTGAGGAATTTTAATATCATTAATAACCATACTCAAAAATCTTTCGTCGGGGTGAAGATGTTGACCCTGATCCCAATTAAGACCAATTAGTCGAAATAAAAAACCAAAGATAATTATCAGTAATAAAAATTTGTATTTAATTATGGTTTTTTTTATTTTCATTTGACGATTGAGAAAGTTGATAAATATAGACGATTGAATAAATAGCCAAGGGAAGAATAAACAGAGTTTGACCTTGATGGATGTTTAAAACGTTTAAACCTGAGTTGAACCAAAGCCAAACAGAAATTGGATAAAAACAAAGTAAAGACAAAGTTATAAAAAAAATTAGTAATAAAATATGTTTATTTTCTTTTAAACAAGTGAGTAAAGCAATAGAGCCAATAAAATACCAAGGATGAGAAAAAGTCAAAAAAATTATAAGTAAATTTATGACTATAAATAGCATAAAAAATAAATTATTTTTTAATGTTTTTTTGATAATTAATACAGATAAGATAAAAAAAATAAAATATAAGATTATCTGAGCAAATAAAATAAAATTTGAAGAATAATTATAATGATAAAGATATTCCCTAATAAGTGAATTTATTGAATAAGTAAAATAATTTTGAGAAGCAAACATATTAATAAGTATTGGTTTAAATCCGCTTTTAAAGATAAAAGGTAAATAGATTAGAAAAAAAGTAATAGCGGAAAATAAAAGTGGTTTAATTATTTTTTTAAAATTATATCGATTGATAATAATCAACCTAAATAGATATAAGGGGATTAATAATATAAAATATATTTTGATTAATGCCATTAAGGTTAAAAAAAGACAAGTGAGATTAGGTCTTTTTTTTGAAAAGTAAATAGCTAAGATTAAGAATAAGACAACTAAAATTTCATTATGACCGTTAGCTATTACTTCATAAGTAATAAAAGGATTACCAACAAAAAGATACCAATAAAATAGTTTTTTTGAAGAATGGATTTTGGTGATAATAAAGGCAACTATTAATAATAAAATAAAATTTTGAGTTTTAAATAAAATCAAAGAATTAACTAAGGCATTATTATTTGAATAATTAACCAAAAGATTAGGTAAAAAAACACTTATTAACCAAATTGGACCATAAAGTAACCCTTGATTTTGCCAACCGGCATATTGCCAAAAATTATCATATGGAGCTGAAGCTAAATTGGTTAAATAAGGATTTTGTTTGTAAAAATAAAATATTTTTGACTGAGCAATATAATCAAAAATATCTATAGCATTAACTGGATAAATAAATATGGGAATTATAACTGTTAAGATGGTAATTAAAATAATAATATTTTTAAAAATATTATTATTTATTTTTTTTATTAAACACAAATTTATTAGATAAATTATTGACAGGGAAATAAAAGCTAAAAGTGTTTGTTGAATAATAGGTGAATTAAAATGGTGAGGAATTTTGTCCATAGCAAAAAAAGGAATATTATAATGTTGATAAAGTGAATATGTTTTGACTAACCAACTCCAAATAAAAACTGAAAATAATTGAAAAATAATTAAAAGAAAAATGATCATAAATTATTTTTCTTAAAAATTCTAATTGTAGGATTATCAAACACAGACCAAGTTTCTTCGGCGTTTTCGGGATTTAAAAATAAACTGTTGGAATTGGAAAAAATTTTGATTTGGTTAAAATTTAAATTACCAGAAAAAAGATTTTGATAATAATTTTGGCTAAAAGGAAAATTAGAGTTGTTTTGATTTTTAAAAACCCGACGTGAGGGAATAAATATATAGTTACTTGTTTCAATTTGCTGATTTAAATTTTGTTGATAAGACAAGTCGTCATCAAGATGGTAAAAATTAAAATTATTAATTTTAATTTGGGAACTATAAACGGGAATATTAATGACATTGCCAGATTCTGAAAGAACTGAACTATCATGAGGAATATTTTGATTGATCCATTCGGTGGCTTGAATTCTAATATCGGAAAAAAAATAAGTTTTTAAAAAATAAATTCCAGGGATAATACCTAAAATTATTAAAAAATTAAATAGAAATTTAGATTTGATTTTTTGGAGAAAAAAAATTGAAAATAAAGGAAAAACAAAAAAAATTGGAGACATAAAACGAGTCCATTTGGTAAAAAGTTGACCTTGATAAATAAAATAAATTAAACAAGAAAATAAAGTTATTAATAAATAAACATTGGATTTATGATTTATAATCCATGACTTAAGAATAAAATAAAAACCAACAAAACTAAAAATAAAAATAAAAACACCATTAGTATAAGGAAAAATTTTTTGAAATTGAAATAAATAAGGTAAACTGCCGATAAATTGACGGGTATAAAAAACAGAAGTTGAGCCAATAGCCACTCCTGTTTCATATTTCATGGAAGAAATAAATTCTGAGTAATTAATAAAGTTGTAGGGAGAAAATAAGACTGAAAAAAGACAAACAAGAAAAATAAATAATAAAAATTTAAAAATTAAATAAAAATTATTTTTAAATGATTTATTGGTTATAAATTGAATAAATAAAAAAAGAAAAGAAAAACAAATGGGAACCAAAAAAATAACGGCAGAAATTTTAGTGGCAATACCAATTCCAGAAAATAAACCAGAAAAAAACAAAAAACTTAAATTTGATGGACGTTCATAAAATAAAAAGGAAAAATAAATATTAAGAGCAAAAATAAAAATAAGAATAGATTCGGTAGTACCAAAATGAGATAGCTGAATTAAACCGGGAGTAAAAATTATAAATAAACTGAAAATAAAACTTAATTTGAAAGATTTAAAAATTTTATTGGCAATTAAATAAAAAAATAAAACTGATAATGAAGAAAAAAGAGCAGACCAAAATCTAAGTGTTAAAGCAATAGTAGAAAAATTATGAATTGGAGTGGTGAAATAAGTAAGATAAAGAGGAAACTGACCGTAAGCAAAAAAATTGGGATTAAGATTATTTTTTTCCATTGTTAATATGGAATTAACCATATTATTTTCATCTGGATGAAAGAAAAAACCATTACCCCAGTCAAGTTTTATAAAACGAGTAAAAAAAGTAGTTAATATTAAGAAAAAAAATAAAATGATTTTAAAAGACTTTTTAGATAACATAGAGAATGGTTATCATCATCAAACCCCAAGAGAATATGGCCATAAGTAATGGAATATCAGTAGCAATAACTCTTTCTGGACGTTCTCCTTCTTGCATTTCAAAAATTATTTGACCATAACGCATAATGCCAAAAATTACTGGTAATAAAGTTACCATATACCATTTTCGACCTAAAGCATTAGGAAAATTTTCGAGTAAGAAATTATGAATTAAACCATCAAAAACAATTGGCTCTTCCATAAAAGTAAACATGGCATAAGCGATTAAAGTACAAACAGCAAACATAGTAGTATAAAAATTTAGTAAATTTTTGTCGTAGCCAGCTAAAGAACTTCTGGTTTTAACTCCAGTGTTACTAAGTTCAGTCCGTCTTTTACCACTAGCTAAAAATAAAGAAAGAAAAATGACGGCTAACATAATCCAAATAGGAAGATGATAACCAGTAGCGATTTCGCCAGCAAAAGCCCGAAGAATAAAGAAAAAAGCAATACCAATTATATCTATGACCGCTTTTTTCTTGAGAAAAAAAGAATAAGAGTATTGTAAGATAATAAAAACTAACGAGATCAAAAAAAATCCTGAATTAATAAATAAAGAAATTAATAAACCTAAAAATAAAAGACCAAAGGCCACAAATAAAGCAAAATATTGAGGTACGTCACCGCTAGCAATAGGACGATTTTTTTTGACAGGGTGAAGACGATCTTTGTCAACGTCAACGATATCGTTAATTAAATAAGAAGACGAAGAAAGTAAACAAAAAACAATAAAAGCTAAAAAACTTTTTATAAATAAAATAATATCAAATAATTGTCCATTTAAAATTAAGGCAGCAAAAAGATTTAAATTTTTTATCCATTGAATAGGACGAAGAGCTCTAATTGTCCCTTTAAATAAATTGATAGATTTGGGAGACATAACTGATGTTATCAATAATTAATTTTTTTTGTAGTATATAAAAGCAGAAGTGAATAAGAATAAAGATAAAATTATAATAGTTGTTATGGGAATAGAATTACCGGTTTTAGGAACACCCGAAGAAGTACTAGGAATACTAGATGAAACATAAGTTCTAGTTGGAGTTGATGTTGGAATAAAAGTTGGAGTAGCTGTTGGAGCTGATGTGGGAATTGAAGTTGGAGCTAAAGTTGAATCTGAAATAAGTGAATTATTTGATTCGGCAGCTAAAACTATAAATTTTTTGCTAACAACATTGTTATCACTATCAGTAACAGTAACTGTGTGTTCTCCGGGAGTAAGATCTTGTGAAGGAGTCCAATTCCAAGTACCATCGGATTCCGTTTTGATACTACCATTGATAACTATTGGAGATTCAACCTTAATAGTAAGAGTTGAATCAGCTTTGGCAAAACCAAAAAAATCTGGCCTAGCGGTTGATAAGACTTGATTTTCTTCGGGGCTAAATATTGTTAGGCTATTAATTTCAGCATCACTAAAATCAGTTTCATCTTCTGAAAAATCGTCTAGAGGTAATTCTATATTTTCATTTGATGAAAAAAAATTATTTTGACCAATAATAATATCTGGAACGGGATTATTACGATTTGTGTTATTAACAATTTGAGTTTGATTTCCACTATCGTCAATAACGACGATATCTTCTTCGGTATTTTTAGGAGATGAAAAATAATCAGTTAAAGATTCATTGAAACTAGTGGCTAAAGCAATATACCATTCACCAGAAGAATTAACTAAGGCTGATAATGGAGAAGCTCCGGGAATAAAAAAATAAATTATCGCTTGAGTAACAACAGTTTTATCTGGCTTAAAAACTCTTCCCCAAGCTAAATTTGAACTAGGTATTTGACTATTGGGGTTTTGAGCGGTTTTAAAATTATAACTATCTAAAGAATAAGTTTCTCCTCCAGAAATTATTTTAAAAGTATAAACCTTTGATTCTTCTAAGGAATTTATTTCAAAATAATGAACTTTACTTTTCCCTTTTAAATTTTCAACTGTTTGATTGGTAATTGAAATTGCAGAAGAACATTCTAATGAAGTAACAAAAGAAACGGTAGCTGATTTATGAGTAATGTTGGTTATTTGAAGATTAGATGGTTCACAAGTACCACTGGCTTTAGTTGAATTATTGATTTGACGGTTAATAACAAAATTACCCACATATAAAGTAGCTAAAAGCAAAAATAATCCTAAAATTGTCGGAATTCTTTTTTCTTTCTTCATATTCACTCATTAGTAATAGAAGTAATAGTTGGTTCTTCAAAAGAAAAATTAGACAATTCATCATTAGCGTCTTCGGTAACTTGTAAATCTAAATTAGAATTATCAGGAACGGATTGATTAATCTGATTAGTCTGATTAGTCTGATTAGTCTGATTAGTCTGATCAGTTGGATTATTTGGATTGATTGGATTTAAATTTTCATTAAGATTATTAGATACAAGCGATTCGTCTAAAGAAAAATTAAATGGTTCTGTATCAATATTTTCAGGACGTAATTCAATATCTTTAATAATATCTAAATCAAGATTGGGATTGATTGGTTTTAATAGTTCGTTTGATTCCACGTCTTTAATTGGATTGACTAAATTAAAATAACTCTTTTGAACAATTGAACTAAAAATTGTTAAAAAACTAAAAAAAGAGATAAAAGTAAAATAGATTGATATTTTTTTCTTGTTCATTAGTGATTTAAAGGTGAATAAAATAAATTAGTGGACAGAACAAGACTAAGACCTTTGTTGTTTTGATCAAAAGCAATAGAATTAATATCAATTAATCTTCTGCCTTTATTTATTCGATTAATTGTGTCTAAAAGTTGAGAATAAGATCCATTGATAATTAAATTAGTTTTATAAGAAAGAACATTTGAATTGGCTTGTTTATTATGAAGATCAAATTTTATTTGTTTTATGGAAGTGCCAGTTTGTTTGGTAATAGAAGAAAAAGTTGAGGCTGTTTGATAAAATTCTGGATCAGTGGGAAAACTAGATTCTAAAGTTTTAAATTTTTCTTGAGCTTGAGCGTAATCATTTTGAGCAGAAACAATATTCATAAGTTTTTGTTTCATACTAGTAGTAATAAGCTCTTTGGATTTTATTTCTCCCAAAAGTTTGGAGATAGCAGAAGCAGTAGGAGTAATAGCAGTGACTAAAAAAATAGTTATTAAAGAAAAGGTTCCCCCAATTTCTAGGTACTTAAGCATTTTTTTATTTTCTGCTTGTTTACGAATATATTGATAAAGAGATCGATTTTTAAACCAACTAGTTTTTTCAATCATGATTTGAGTGGTAAATCTTTAAAAACTATAGAAATACTAATAGAATAATTATTTTCTTGCTGTTTTTTTTCAATTTGATTTATCTTGACACTTTCAATATTAGGATTGAGAGTTAAATTATTAATGAAAGAAATTAAAGATGTTTCATTAAAAGCGGTTAATAAAGCGGTGGCAGAAATATGGTTGTTAGTTTCATCTTTTTTAATAGAAATATTTTGATAGACTAAATCATTGGGGGTACTTTTGATTAAATAAGTTATTTTTTGATTATATTGAACATCATTATTGTAGAAACTACGGATAAATTTAAGTCTTTGTTGAAAAGAATTAAATTCATTTTCGAACGATTGAGTGGTTTCTAAAATAGCTTGTTGTTGACGGATAGTTTCGGAAAGGTCAGAATTCTTTCGATCAAGCCAAAATCTAGAGATAAAAGCAGAGACAACAATAAATTCGGTCAAGACAATAACCCAACGTCCAACAGTAGTTAGCCATTTGATAATCTTAGCGCCAAAAGAATCTGGATTTTCCGAATCCGGCAAAAGTGATAGCTCTTTTTTAGTAGCCATACATTCAGTATATATGACTCTTAATTTAAATTAAACAACTATATAGATTTAGGTGGAGAATGATTGATAAAAAACTTTTTCTTGAATTTTATAAAATATCTTTGATAGGTTTGAAATTCTTCAAGATTAAATTTTTTTACAATATAAAAATAGGCAAAAATTCCAAACAGAGTAGAAACAACAAAAACAATAGCAAGAGGAATAGTTCGGGTAGTATCTAAAATAAATAAATCCATAAATTTTAGACTAACCCAAGTAGAGAAACCCATAATTAATGAAGCTAATAATATTTTATTAATTTTTTTTAGAGTATTAAGCCAATCAAACCAATTAACAATTTTTATAAAAAAATAAAATAAGCCAATAGTTTGGATAATATTGCCAACAGTAGCGCTAATAGCTAAACCAATAACCCCAAGATTGGTAAAATTTACTAATAAAAAACTAGTAGAAATATTAAATATAAGAGAAATGAGTGAAACTTTGAAAGGAACTTTAGTATTGTGAAGAGCATAAAAAGAACGAATCAAAATTTGAGTTACAGCCTGACAAACAATAGCTGGAGTTAAAAAAGCTAAAATTTTGGCTGTTGTTAAAGTAGCTGTCCAAGGAAAATTTTGAGAACCAAAAAGAAGACGAACGATAGCTAAGCGATGAACTAAAATAACAACCATAATTGGCATAGCAATAAATAAACTCTGGCTAATAATTTTAGTAACAGTATCACTAAAATCCTTAAGTTCATTTCGGGCAATATTTTTGGATAGTGAGGGTAATGAAGCTTGACCAACAGTGGTCCCAAAAATACGGCTAGGGAGATACATTAATTGTAAAGCGAGATTAAGTAAAGAAATTGAGCCAACAGACAAACCACTGGCGAAAAATAAAGTAACCGTATTTTCTATTTCTCCTAAGCCTAAAGATAAACTTCGAGGAAGCATGAGACGAAAAATTTCACGAACACCATTAATTTTAAAATCTAAGATTTTTTGATATTTAAATCCTTGTCTTTTGACGGCTGGAATTTGAATAGCTAAGTGGAAAAAAGCCCCAATAACAGCTCCATAAACAACACCATAAATACCAAAAACTGGAGCTAAGGTAAAAATACTTAAAATAATAAAAAAATTGTAAATAATAGGGGAAAGAGCAGGAATAATAAAAATTTGATTAACCTGCAAAATGGCGGTAATAAAATTACTGATTAAAAAGAAAATTTGAGCGATAAGCAAGATCCGAGTTAAATTAACCATTAAATCTAATTGATCTGGAGTAAAACCAGCGGCAATTAAATTATTTAAAGGTCGAGTGAAAATTAGAACAATAAGAGAAGCTACACTAAATATTAAAAGTAAAATATTAATAATGCTGGAAGCAATTTTGTAAGCTTTTTGAGGATCTTTTTGAAGATGACTAGAAAAGACAGGAATAAAAGAAGCCGATAAAGCTCCAGTAACCAAAAGCTTGAAAATTAGATCAGGTAGACGAAAAGCGGCATTATAAACATCGAGTTGAGCCACACAACATTTAAAAAATGTGGCATAAAGAAACCGGCTTCGAAGAAAACCTAAAACTGCCGACAAACCAAAGGTAACTGCTAAAACAATTGAAGCTGAAAGAATAGTATGTTGCTTGGTTTGACTTAACGATTTAACGCATTCAGATAACTTCTTCATAAGCTTATTATAGAATCTTGTAAATATTTGGTATATAAGATAGAATATCTGTCATGCCAATAAGTTTATCTGCAAAAAAGTCTTTAAGAAAGTCCTTGAAAAATAACAAGGATAATGTTTTATTTAAAACAAAAATAAAATTAATAGTCAAGAAATTCTTGGCTAAACCAACAGTTGATTCATTTAAAGAAGCAACTTCTATTGTTGATAAAGCCGTTAAGAAAGGAATTTTCCAAAAAAATAAAAGTTCTAGACTAAAATCTAAATTCGCTAAACAATTAAAAAATAGTGGAACTGCCAAAACTGAAGTTAAAGCTAAAGCTAAATCAAAAGCAAAATCTACTAAAAAAATGTAATAGCCACAAAGTTTAGAGTTTATCTAAATAATGTGGCAATTAAAAGAGTACTGAAAAGTACTCTTTTTTGTTGGTAAGAAACCCTGTGTCGCCTTATCGGTGACATTTCTCCCGCTGTAGCGGGACTTGCGCCTTAAGAAGGGCAATTTATAAAGTATAATAATAGTATGAAAAAATTTTTTATTACTACCCCAATTTATTACATTAATGATATCCCCCATATTGGTCACACTTGCACCACAGTGGCGGC
>CAZICU010000014.1:0-18139 GCA_964537905.1 uncultured Gammaproteobacteria bacterium | reverse complement strand
ATTATGTATTCAATTATTTCAAGATTTTCTCGCAAGGCGAATTCTTTAACTTCGGCAATTTGGGCTTCAATAGAAAGGATCTGACGATCAGGTTCATCAGTAGATTTACGACAATAAGCGATGTATTTCATAAAATTTTTGCGTTTCTACTTTTTATTTTACGCCAAGATATCAAAATGACGGATACTTGGCGCTGGCCGCGGTGGGCGTCGCGGCTTGCGCCACAACAAAAACCCCTTTTGTGTCTGATCTGTTGAGGCTGTACCGAAAAATTCGAACTGTTTTTCAAAATGAATTCTCGCCCCGCATTGCCGCGGGTGGGGGCGCGGCGAAAAAAGCGGGGCTCGATTGAATAAAACTGTCGGCTCTAAACGCAAAAATTTGTAATATAATAGGTTAGTTATGACAGGCAAAATAAAAGCGGTAGTAAAGACTAAAAAAGATATTGATTATGTTTGGACTTGTGACTATTGTGGTAATGAATTTTCAACTAAAAAAGAATCCGACAAACACGAACTAGTTTGTAAAAATAATCCTAAAAATAAATCCCGAGATATAATAATAAAAGTACCTGCTTGGTTTGGTTTTGCGTTCATTGGTATGGTGATTTTTTTAATATTTGTTGGATTGGTAAGAGCTGTAAATAATTCAGATAAATTGAATCAAAATTCAATAAATGAAAAACTAGAACAACTAGCAGATCCAACGATAATCCCCATAAGTCCAACAATTAAACCAACCCAAAAACAAACAGTACTTGAATCAAATAACACCAGTAAAGCAACAAATACTGGCGGTAATATAGAATGTGTCGGACCGGATGGAAAAAACTTTTATACAACTATGACTGCGTGCACTGAATTAAACCAGAAATGGGGCAAGTCTGCTGATTATATGGTTAATTGTAAAATGGGAGCTTCTTGTGGGGGTGGCACTAAACGAATTAAAAAAAGTGAATGTGACAATGGAAGATGTTGTCAATTAAATACTGGATGGAGATTTGTATCGTCAGAGAATGAGTGTGAAAATCTCCAAAATGCCGAAGGGCAAGGGTCTCAAAGTAGCTGCACGAAAGTAGCATTCACGACAATATATGCTTCGACACCTGGAACTTTTTATTGTTGTGACTCGGCAGTAAACCAACTGTTGAACAGTCGAGAGAATCAAGCAAAGTTTGAGTACGAAATGAGAGAAAAGAATTGCGTTAACCCAAGCGATGAGCTATGTAAATTATTTACAACCAATTTTTCAAATGAGCAAGACAAGCTTGATGGGTACATAAAGCAATATTGCAAATAACAAATTAAAAGTGTTTGAATAAGCTTGAACAACAATAAACTGTTCCCAAACATCAACTGTATATTTGGGGAAAATTGGTTAGAAAATTCAGTATTACAGTTCTATAAAAAAAGATCAAAGATTAGTGAAAAAAACATATATAATCCGGAAATTCAAAATCTCGAAAAACACACTCATCCATTGATAAGAGATATATTAGGTCAGCTTGTAGTTAGTGGTAATGTTATTGATCTTTCATTATTACCTTCAGGGTGCAAGGCTCATCTGGAGCTTGTCTTATTAGATCGGGATCTTGGATTATTACTACCTAAAATTACATACAACGACGAAATATTAATAGATTATAGAAATGGATTGTCAGACGAAAATAGTTTTGATCAACGTAGATTTGAAATTTTTGTAGCAGCAAACTTTATTTTAAACAAATTTGATCTCAAGTTCATTCCCACTCAATCAAGAAAAAGTTTAAAGACTCATGAGTTTGACGTGGTAGAAGGAAAGGAAACCTTATTTGAGGTGGAATGTAAGCAAAGATTCCAGAGGACACCAGATTATGAGAGGGAAAAATTCTTATATTTGTTAACAGCCAATTTGTTTCCAAGACTATTAAACTTTGGGGTGAGAAATATTCTCATTGAAACAAACTGGAAAGGATCTACAAAGTTTCAGGATATTAAAAATTTATCAGATTTTATAATGGCTAAAGCGGTAACAATTACCTGTACATCAAAATTTAATTTTGAAAAATACGAAGTGATATTTAGACCCTATCGCTCCCAAGGATCACTTCCTAAATCGCTTAGTGACTTACAGAGAGAGGTACCAAACTATGTAACAACAGCTGATGTTTATTTATCGACACATAAAGGATTTTTTTTATCAATTAATAGAGATGTAGAACTTTCGACTGCAAAAAGATTACGATCTTTATATGAAAAAGCTAAAGGTCAGTTTCACTCAGTAAATAAAAGATTGATTTATATTGATATTGGTACTTTACCAATTATGACTATTGATATTTTTGGAGACTCGTTAAGAAAAAACCCTCCAAGAGATGTCGGAATGTTGATAATATTAAAACACCAACTTCATCTTGACGGCAATAGGGCAATTATTTTTACTCCGAATACTCAAGTAGTATGGAATAGAAGACTTGTTCCACCATATCCGACAATTAACAAAATTCCTGGTTTCAATGGACACTCAGGTTTTGATACGTATATTCAGGCTGTGTTACCAAAATGAAATTGAGATATGCTCAAGTACATCATTATTACAATAAAATGACATCTTAGAATAGATGATTGTCAACTAAATAATTTTGGAATTATATTTTATAATCGCGCGCGCAAAAAATAATTTTCAATCGAGCCCCGCGTTTTTCGTCCCGACCGGCGACGGGACGAGCGGGGCGAGTTATAATTTCTTAAAATACGTTCGAATTTGTACGTACAGCCTCAACAAAACTATGCAAAAAGAAAGATTTAAATTACGCTCAGCAGTATATTTACTGCTGATTAAAGATGAAAAAATTTTATTGTTAAGAAGATTTAATACTGGTTGGATGGATGGAAAATACAGCTTAATTTCAGGTCATTTGGATGGTGGTGAAACAGTAAGTACGGCAATGATACGTGAGGCTTTTGAAGAGGCTAAAATAAAAATTAAAAAGGAAGATTTAATTCCAGCAACTGTTGTTGATAGAAAATCTGATGTAGAGTATATTGATTTTTTCTTTGTGACAAATAAATGGGAAGGCGAACCAACCATAGGTGAACCAGAAAAGTGTGATGATTTAAGTTGGTTTTCAATAAATGATTTACCAAATAATTTATTGACTTTTATAAAAGAAGCGATTGAAAATTACAAAAATAAAACTGCTTTTTTTGAGAGCGGTTGGAATTAAATTAATTCAAAGGTTTGGATTAAGTCCTTAATACAATAAATTATCTCGTTGAACTTATTTTCAGTTAGATATGAATCCATGCAGGGCAACAAAACGGTACCCCGTTTTTCGAGTTATAGTGGTAGAATTTGGCGCGACTGACACGGGCAACTAAGAAAATTATTATTTATTGGCACTTGGGGTAGATATGGTTGATGGAGTTGATATTTGATTGGTTTTTACAATGGGTGTTGGTAATATTAATTTGTTTCCTTCTAATTTTTGAAGAACTTCCCAATCAATACTTCGATAGGAAATAATTCCGACAATAATTAAAAAAACAAAAAGTAAGGCAATAAGCAAAGGTCCAATAATATCTTTATTTTTCATATTTTATTTTATTCTATTTATAGTATAAATGGTGGGGTAATAAAGGAAAATAGCTGGAGATTCTTCTAGAAGATAGGTCTGAAAATCTTGATAGATTCTTTTTCTTTCGATTTGATCAGTAGTTTGACGCCCTTCTTCTAAAAGTTTATCGATACGAGGATTATTAAGGTTAGTAATATTAGTATCAGTTTGAGTAGAATGCCAAAAAAGATATTGATCTGGATCTTTGGTGATAGCGCCATAAGTGAGTAAAGTATCATAGTTACTAATATTTATTTGATTTTCAATAGAAATTGAAACAGAAATACCTAATGTTTTTTGCCATGAATTTTTTATTTCTTCAGCTATAGATAATAATCCTCGGTCATTGATATTAAGATTAATAGTTTCAATTTTTTCTTCTCCGAGTATTTCTTTGGCTCTAGTTCGGTTGAAATTGTATTCTTTTACATTTGGGTAATAAGCCCATGAATTTGGAGAAATTGGACCAAGACAGCGTTCGTTTTTTTCTCCTTTTGGAGTGGCATAAGCCAAAGCTTGTCGAGTTTGACGACTGCTTATTTTTTGGGTGTTAATAAAAATAGCTACATATTTTTTATCAGTTTCTATTTTTTTAGAAATTTCTATATTTTTTAAAGTAGTAAACTCTTGAGGTAATTTACTAACATTAATTGTATCTACATTACCAATTTTAAAAGCATGAATAACATCTTCTTGACTGAAATAAAAGTGATATTTAATTGGATTTGTCTTTTTGTTTTTTGGTTTTAAATAAATTGTTTTTATATAACCATCTTGATAAGTTATTTTTGTGACAGCATAATCCCCTAACCCATCAAAATTATTTTTTATTAAAGGTTGGCTTAATAATGATAATATAGGGTCAAAATCAGATTCTGGAGATATTTCAATGACATATTGAGATAATGGAGTTAATGATATTCCTGGTATTTGGTAATTAATATCATAAGCGGTAAATTTTTTACCACTAGCCCAATAAATATTATTTTTTAAAGTAAAAATATATTTTTTATTTTCATTTTGAATTTCTAATTTTTCGACAATTTGGGAAATTTCTGGTTTTTGATTTTCACTAAGATTTGTAAGTCCTAAACTAATTTTTTGAGATATTTCTTCTGGTAAATCATTAATAGTATATCGGCCTTCGAGACCAATTATTTGAGTATGCCAATTGGGTTGATTGTAAATATTAATAATTTCATCTTTGAAAAAGATTAAACTAATTACAAAAATAAGTGAGATGATAAAAAACAACCAATGTTTTTTGATGTATATAAAAAAAAGTTCTAATTTAAAATAAAGTTTTTTTATCACGTTGGTCTAAATCAAAATTTGGATAATTGATGAAATAACAAAAATTATTACTAAAAAAATAGTGATATCAAACATAATTTTTTCCCACCCTCGTTTAACTGTTGGTTGTGACATTAAATTTGATTTTGATTCATTTTCTCCATTTGATTGAAGAAAAATAAGAGCAGATAAAAAAATTGAAAGAATAATTTGAATTATTATTAAAGTTGTTTTCATTTTTTATTTTTTTTGTTAATGATTAATGTAAAAAAATTGAGAATAAAACCAATTGTAAGTGATGTAATTAAAAAAGCAATAAAGTTAGAGAAATTTAGTTCTGGAATATTTAGCCCAAAAAATGAAACAGAAGGTGAATGAATATTTTTTACATGAAAATCAGAAAAAATAAAAACAGCTAAATATAAACCTAAAGTGTCAATTACAACTCGAAAAAGACCGAGTGTTATGAGATTAATTGGGAAAAGAATAATTTTGAGAATTGGTTTTAGCAAGACTTCAAAAAGAGATAAAATAAAAGCGGTTTTAATAATTGTCCAAGGAATAGAATTAAATTCTAAATTACCCCAAATTTGATTAGCAGTGATTAAACTAAAAGTAAAAAGTAGAGTTAATTTTAAAATTTTCTTCATAGATGTTTGATCTTTTTAAATATTATACCGCCAAAGCCAATTAAAGTGACAATTCCGGCAATAATTATTAGCCAGCTAAAGTATAATTGATTAAATGAAATTTTAAGATTAAGTTCTTTATTATCATAATTGAGCTTAATTTTATAATTATTAGGGTTTAAAGACATAAAGAAATTGTTACTAGGGGTTTTAACTTCAATTGATGAATATGGAGGGATAAATTTAATATTTTTTTGATAATTAGTTGAATTTATAGAAAGATTAATTGATGATATTGAAGTGGAATTAGGATTAAAAATTTCTATCTTTGGTGGTTGAATTAGCTTTGAGTTGGATTTTAAAATTAAAGGAAGTTGTTCGATTTCTAATTCATTTTTTGCAAATTCGACATTTACAGTTTTAATATCTTGATTGTTTTTATATGATCCAGGGGGAAAAGGTTGTTGGCTATCTAGACCATGAAAAACAAAAGCAAAATGGTTTGGATCAAGATCATTAAAATAATCAATACCATTAGTTGTTTTTTCCCAAGTAGGATCAACTGAAACCCAAGCTTGTTGGGAAAAATCGTAGTATTGTGGCCAGGCATGTAAAACATCAGTATTGATATTAATGGGCTTAATTTTAGTATTATTGCTGTAAGCAAAACCTTGAACTTCTCGAGCAGGAATACCTTTGATTCGACAAAGAGTAATAAAAAGATCGGTAAATTCGGTACATAAAGATTGATTGGGAAAATTGATGGCCATAACAGCACCTTGTCGAGAGGAAGAATCATAATCATTGGTTTTGTAATTTAGAGTGTTGATGACATAGTTGTAAATATCTTTAACATTTTTGAGTCGAGAAGCAATATTAATCAAGGATGAATCATTTGTTTCCCAAAATAGTTTTGAAATAAGATAATCTTCTGATTTAATATTTGAATAATTTAAATTAGTGTGGATAATTTTTACTTGACCATCTAAATTAATTTCAATTTCTTGATTGGGTGAAAGAGTATATTTGGCTAAAAAATTTCCATCTGAATCAATTTCAATATTTTTTGGAATCGGAACAATTGATCGATAGGTAATTTTTTGAGAATCTGTTTCTGGTGGAAATGGAATAAACATATCTTTTGTTTCTGAAGTGTTATTTTTGAGAAAATATTTAAATTTAAAATCAAAAAGTTGGTAATCACCAAAAATTAATAATATTTTTTGAGGTTTAGAAATACTTTTAAAATAAAGTTCAGTTTGGTTGTTTAAAGTAATATTGTTTTTGGGTAAGACTGAAGCAAAAGATAAATTTCCAAAAAATGAAGGTACATTAATATATGTTTCTATTTGATTTTGGTGACCAATTGATTGATTTTCCGGTAAAGTTATTTCCCAGGTATTTCCTTTTTGTTGAGCAAGATCTTTGATTTCGTAATTCAAATTAAATTTAGTTATTTGACCTTTGCCTGTATTGGTTTGATTAAAAACTAGATTAATAATAGTTGAATCATTTTGTTGGTCTATTTTTTGAACAATATTACCTAAATCATCGGAACCAGTAATATTTTCAATTTTGTTTGATGAGAGGTTTATTTGATATTCTTTGGGGTAAATCTGAGAATAATTATTAGTTAATTCTATATGTTGAGTAACTAAGGCAGAACCAGATTCATTAATTTGATATTTAATTTGTTGGGAAATATCAAATTCATCATTAGCAAAAATTATATTGGGGGAAATCAAAAAAAATATGATTAAGACTAAAAAAAACATGATATATAAGTTTACCAAGTTTTAAGATTATTAGGATAAATTTTGTGATTGAATTTAGATTGTTGACTTCGGGTAATATTCGTGTAGTATAAATTTATGGCAACAATTTTATACAAAAGACAAAAACAAATTCTTGATTATATAAATAAAAATATAAATAATTATGGATGTGCACCAACATTGACAGAAATTGCTCAACAATTAGGATTATCTTCTTTATCTACTGTTCATGAACATTTAGCAGTTTTAGAAAAAAAAGGTTTGATCAGACGTTATAAAGGAGCAGTTAGAGGAATAGAGGTGTTGCAAAAAGAAATTGAAGAAATAGCTAAAGTAGCAACTATGGTGGAATTACCAGTCTTGGGTTTTATAGCTTGTGGAGAACCAATTGAACCATATACTGATCCAAATGCGACTTTGGCGGTAAATAGTAGCTTAATTAAGCCAGGAGATAAATCTTTTGTGCTTCAAGCCAAAGGTGATTCGATGATTGACGATGGAATTTTGAATGGTGATTATGTGGTAGTGAAAGAACAAAAAAGTGCTTATAACGGTGATATCGTAGTGGCAGTATTAAGAAATGGTTTTGCTACCTTAAAAAGATTTTATAAAGAAGCAACAAGAATCAGGCTTCAACCAGCTAATTCAGCTATGTCTCCGATTTATGTAACTGATGTGGAAATTAGGGGTAAAGTGGTAGCTGTTATACGTCAATTTAATTAATTTTAAATTAAAAATTATTATGCTATATATAATTGCTACCCCAATTGGAAATTTGAAGGATATTACCTTAAGGGCAGTGGAAACTTTGGAAAAAGTGGAATATTTGCTTTGTGAGGATACTAGAAATACTGGATTATTGTTAAGTAACTTGGGAATTAAAAATAAACCCAAATTAATTTCATTTTATGATGAAGTGGAAGATCAAAAAATTCCAGAAGTAATTAATCTCTTAAAAGATGATCAAGAAGTTGGTTTGGTAACTGATGCTGGGACTCCAATTATTTCTGATCCAGGATGGAAATTAATTAAAAAATGCCATAATTTAGGAATATCTTACACATCAATTCCTGGTCCTTGTGCGGTGATTAATGGAGCGGTGTTATCGGGATTGCCAGTGGGTCGATTTTGTTTTTTAGGTTTTTTACCCAAAAAAGATGGGGAAAGAAAGAAGATTTTGGAAAAATATAAGGAAATTGATGGAGCAAAAATTGTTTATGAATCTCCTTTTAGATTGATTAAGTTAATTGAAGAAATAAAAACAGTTTATAGTGAAGAAGTTAAAATTTCTATTTGTCGAGAAATGACAAAAAAATTTGAAGAGGTAATTAACGGTACTGCAGATGATGTTTTAAAAAAGATTGTTAACAAAAATATTAAAGGTGAAATTGTGGTTATCTTCGAGTAATTTTCTTAAATCACAATGAGATTGCTTCTCCGCCTGCTGGCGGATCGCAATGACGTAAGGATTCGCAATGACGTAAGGATTAGTTCGTAATGACGTATTAATAAATTTTTAGAATTATTGTAATTATTTTTGACTAATTTTTTTCTTTTCAGCAGCAGCAACAATTTCTCTAGTAGCGTCAATCGCATCTGGACTAACAGAAATGCTGGTGGCGCCCCAACGAACTAATTTTTCAACTAATTCTGGGTAATTACTTGGTGCTTGACCACAAATGGAGCAACTAATACCACGTTTGCGCGATTTGGTAATTAATCTTTTGAGTGACCACATAACAGCTGGATCTAATTCATTAAATGTGGGAGCAACTTCACTGTTGTCTCGATCAAGACCGAGAGTGAGCATGGTTAGATCATTACTACCAATGGAAATACCGTCGATACCAACATCAATAAATTTATCTAAAAGAATGACATTACTAGGAATTTCAGCCATCATAAAAAATTTAAATGAGGGAGATCGAGTTAAACCATTTTGACTAACAATTTTTTTGACTTCAATTAATTCGTGTGGAGTTCGAACAAAAGGAATCATTAGCCAAATATTTTTATAACCGTATTTATTACGAACCATTTTAATGGCTTCTAATTCCATGTTAAAAACATCTTGTGATTGAATATAACGTGAAGCACCACGAAATCCCATTAAGGGGTTGGGCTCTTCTGGTTCGTATAATTTTCCCCATTTAAGATGACGATATTCATTAGTTTTAAAATCGCTAGCCCGATAAATTACTGGTCGAGGAGAAAAACTTTTACAAAATTTAAGTAAGTCTTTGGCTAACTGTAAGATAAATTCTTTTTGACGACCTTGAGCGATCATATATTTTGGATGCATTCCAATATTAGCCATCATAAATTCAGCTCTGAGTAAACCAATACCATCAACATTTCTTTTGGAAATGGTTTCGGCTAAATCTGGTTCACCTAAATTAACAAAAATCTTGGTGGCAGTTTTGGTTAGCACATTAACACCAGAACGTTTTAGTTCTTTAGTTTCTTTTTGACTGGTTCCAACAAGGTCACCTTTCCAAACTTGACCAGTAGTACCATTAATAGTAACGAGATCGCCTTCTTTTAAATTTTTGGTGGCAGTTTTAGTACCAACAACACAAGGAACGCCTAATTCACGGCTGACAATAGCGGCGTGAGAAGTTTGACCTCCTTTATCAGTAATAATACCGTTGACTTTTTTCATAGCTGGAACAAAATCCGGACTTGTCATAGTAGTAACTAGAATTTGACCTTTTTGAGCTCGAGTAATTTCTTTGGGATTATTAATAATAACGACAATTCCAGAGGTAGTTCCTGGGCTAGCTGGTTCACCAGTTAAATCAGGAGTTTGATTGATGGTTTGTTTTTGATCATCAAGTTTTTTTTGATTTGTTTCAATAGTAGTTATTGGTCTAGTTTGAACTATATATAATTTTCCTTTATCAATGGCAAATTCAACATCTTGGGGTTTGCCATAATGGTTATGAAGTTTTTGACCAATTTTGGCAATTTTAATAGCCATATTAGCGTCGATTTTTTTTCTATTTTTTTTACTATTAGGAACTTTAACTTCACCAGTTTCATCTTGGTCACGAACTAATTGAATGTCTTGAGAAACATGGTTTTCAGAAATAATTTCCCATTCATTTTTATCAATAATGAATTGATCGGGAGTGATTTTACCTTGAACAATATATTCACCTAATCCCCAAATTGTTTCAACAATAATTTCATTTTTGGCGTTGGTAACAGGATTGGTAGTAAACATAATTCCTGAAATTTCGGAATTAATTAATTTTTGAACTGGAACAGCAACTCCAATTTTAAAATGATCGTAATGTTTTTTAACTTGATAAAAAATTGATCGTGAAGTAAATAAACTAGACCAACATTCGCGAACTCGATTTACCACATTTGATTCTCCGATGACATTAAGAAAAGTATCTCCTTGACCGGCAAATGAAGCATCGGATGAATCTTCAGCAGTAGCAGAAGTTCTAACGGCGACAGGAACATTTTTAAGACCACCAAACTCAGAAAGCTTTTTATAGCTTTTCATAATATCTAAAGAAATAGATTCATTGATGGGTGATTTTCGAATTAAACTTCTGATTTTTTTTGAAGCACTATGAAGTTGGTCAGGTTGATCAACGTCAGTAGTTTTAAGAATATCTTTAATCTTTGGTTTAAGATTATTTTCTTCAATAAATTGAAAGTAAGCTTTGGAAGTGACCACAAAACCATTGGGAACAGGGATACCGAGTTGATACATTTCACCTAAGTTACCTCCTTTACCTCCAACTAAATTAACATCTTGTAAATCAATTTGACGAAACCAGAGAATATTGGCAGTGTTATTCATATAAAAAGAATAACAGATTTATAAATAATGTAAATTAGCAGACTAATTACTTGGTTGCTAAGTAAAAGTATTTTTAAAAAATTGCCTTGTTTTAGGGATATTTTATACACTATCAAAATAATACTTTATATATAAAAATATATAATAATATTATTTTTGATTTGGATTCCAACCTCGATTGTCTAATTGGCGCATAGTTTCAGTTTCGTCTGGTCGTTGGTAGTCATCTTGATAACGATAAGTAGTTCCAGTTTCAGGGGTAGATGCTTCTAAAATAACAGCATTTTTGATTCCAATCATTCGATGAACAGTTCCAATTGGAATGTTGTAACCTTTTTTTATTTCCATGTGAATAGTTTGGAGATTATCAATATCTGGGCCAATAAGTAAATCAGCTTTGCCTTCAATTAAAACAAAAGTTTCTATTTTTTCAGTGTGTGATTGAAGAGAAAGACGAGCTCCATCATTAATCTTAATTTGTTTAAATGTGTATTTTAGATCTTCGGGGGTATAAATAATTTCTTCTCCCCAAGGTTTGGTAATGACTTTTGTATCAGATAAATTATTTATATTGAGTGTCATGGCTTAGTTTATCATGAACTATTTAAGAAGATTAATAAAAATCCTTTCCAAAGCTAATTCTTTGGAAATACTTAACTGACCAGTTTTTGATTGATAATCTAATTCTATTGTTTGAAGATAAGCGTTTTTAATAGATTCTGGAGGAAATTTGGAAAATCCGGTTAATTGTTTACGAAGAGTGATTTTGACCCAAAACAAAAACAATTCGAATGGTTCTTGAGATAATACCTGATGATATAAAATAAGAAATTTGGAGAGATTTTTAGGGTAAATATTATTAAGACAAGTAAACATTTTTTTGTCTAAAGAAAAAACTTCGATTTTAGCTGAAGAAAAATTTTTTAATTGAGGCGGGGTTAGTTTTTTATCTTGCCAGATGACAACGTCAATATTTTTATTTAACTCTAATATTTTTAAAATTTTATCTAAATTGACTTTGGGAACAGAAAATAGATTAAAAAAAGCAATAATTTTTTGAGAAGAGAAAAGAGATTGACTGTTAATAAATCCATTGATGTTATCTAGATTAATATCTTTGGTATCAACTCGAAAAATATCAAAATTTTTTTTAGAATCTAACAAATTATTGACAGCTAATCGACTGTTTAATTGATTGTCCCCGTGGAAAATATAAATCACAAGCTATTCTAACAGAAAGATGTTCTTTTTAAAAAATCTTATTTAATGAAAAATCGAACTTATTTTGATAGAATACAACATTGTCATTAACGGCTTCAACCTTGAATTGTTGGGGTGTCGCCGTAAATAGCCACGGCTCCATCGTCTAGTGGCCTAGGACACCTGGCTTTCATCCAGGTAATCGTGGGTTCGACTCCCACTGGAGTCACCCGAAGGGAAAGAGGCTTTTTGAAATGCAGGTTTTAACGTTAAATACCGTACTAAATTTGGTGTTCCAGAAACTAAATCCGTGTAGGTAGGTGCAGTATCGAAAATAATGTTAAAAAAGGCAGCTCTTTTTAGTGGATTTAGCGTATCTATCAGCAATTCTTCAAGGTGTTCCAGAAAATATGTAACGTAGTCCATAACTTCTGTCATATTTATTCCCTTTTGTGCCTTACTTTTATTAATTTTTTCCTGTTCTAAATTTCTAATTTTCTCCTGGTCGCTTTCAACTTCTTCTTCAATATATTTTAGGGTAATAGCTGATGATAGGTATTTAATTTTGTCCATGTTTAATTTAATTGATTCTTTTATTTTATTTATTTTTTGGTCGATTAAATTTTCATCATCTATCTGGATTTCAATCCTATTTTTCCATTCAGTCATAACTAGTTTTTGAAGTTTTTCTATATATTCTTGGTTGAAATTTAATCCTCTTACAAAATCTTCAATTGTACTATTAAAATTTGCTAAAGGTACTCTAAAATAATGACCTCTTTTATTGCAGTGATAAGCTGGATAGTATTTGCCGAGCTTCCCTCTTGAGGCACTTCCATATAATGGTTTGTGACAATGAGGACACATGACAACTTTTTTATAAGGAAAGTCGGGATTTTTCATTTTTTTATTCAATCTCCACCTTTCAATTTCACCTTGATGATAAGTTAGTTCTCCGTGACTATTAGTGATAGTATATTTGCCTTTATTGGCTTGGTTAAAAGTTTCAATTGAAACTAAACCTTTAAAATTGGCTTTTATCCCTTTCTCCCCTGTCCATTTATCTAAATTAACTCCGGCGTAGACTGGATTACAAACAAGCCTTTGAAGTTGTTTAAGACAGAGTGGTTTATTTCCAATTTCTCCGATTATTTTTGTTCTGTCGTGAGGGTCTCGCTTATATGTTTTTCTGGTGTGGAAACCAATCTGGTTTAGATGATTAACTATTTCTTCGTCGGTCAAATTTCCTTGACAGCGAAGTTTAAAAATCTTTTTTATAAAAATAGATTCTTTTGGATGAGGTTTTAAAATAACCCGTTTGCCGTGTGAAGTTTCTATCTTATGGTTGACGTAACCATAAGGTGCTTGTCTAACTCGGTAACCCATTCTGACATAACGAATTTCAGCACCAATCATTCTGGTCATAATATCCCTCATTTCATCCTTGGCTCTTTCAGCCTCCATAATTTCTGATTTTTGGGTTGGATTATAGACGCTCCATTTGTAGGAAATATCTAGATGTTCAAGAGTATTAACATCCTCATTTCCAATGATGCCATAAATATCTATTAGTTTTACTTTATTTTGTCGTAATTGGAGTTTGAGGTGGTCATAAAGGTAAGAACCTCCACGAGTAAATCGATCAATTGATTTGATAATAAATAATTGGATATCATTGCTTTTCTTTTTACAAAAATCGATAGCCTCTTGAACTGGTTGTTCGTCTTTTGAAGCTGATTCTATAAAGACAAAGAATTTTTTAATATTAATTCCTTTGTTTAAGGCGAAACGTTCGATTTGTTCTCTTTGAGCCTCAGGAGAGTCACCTTGAAGACCTTGTTTAAGTGAAGAAACTCTTATGGCGGCAACGGCATTTAGTTTAGTTAAGTTTTCCATTTTTCAAAGCCTGTTCTTCCAGTATCTTATCAATGATTAAATTTGCAAATATTCGTAATTTTTCGTCAGTATTATTTTTCTTAAAATAGTCTTCAATCTTGTTATTCTGTTCTTTATTCTTAGTCATACTCTATAAAAATACTATCACTATAGTGATAGTGTGTCAAGTGTTAGAGAGTATTTACTTTTGCCTTATTTTTTGTTAAATTTATTTGTTTTGATAATTTTTCCTGCCATAGATAAATATTTTTATGTTAGGAAAAAGAAAGATAAGAAAAAAGATACTTGAGATTGTTTTTCCGGCTGATAATAATAAGACTTCTTATGCTAACGAGCAGTTTTATACTATTTTCCACATATTATGTCGCAAATTAAGCTTTTGGCAGAAATTATTTAAAAAGAAAAATGCTTTCTCTTTGGAATTGGTTTCAACTAAGAATGAAGGAGTTAGATACCTTTTGGTAGCTGATGAAAAGTTTATATACAATCTTAAAAGAAGTTTACTGGCATATTTACCCGGAATAAAAGTTGAAGAGGTAGACGACTATTTAAAAGACTCAGACATCAAAGAAAAGATAGTTGAAATTAAGTTATCCAACCATTTTGCTTATAGTCTTTTAGGGCAGGATAAACTTTTGGAAAATGACCCGATAAGTTATCTGACCGGAAATATGACTAAACTTGACGATGATGATGTGGTGGCCGTTCAATTTATTATCTCTCCTGTGGTTATATCGACTCATATGAATATAAATATGGAGATAAAAAGAATTAAAAAATTGATTAGCGAAAAGCAATCTCTTAAAAAAGGTTTGAAAAGAAATGTCTTTCAAAAAATGTTACTACTCCCCTGTTTCGGAATATTGTTTTTCCCAATATACCTTTTATTACGACTAATATATTTCGGTCTGACTTTTCTTTTAAGTATGATAGTTGGGTTTTTTGATACTTCAGGTAAATCAGTGCCTTGGTTACAAAAGAATAAGGATAGTGTAGTAGAAGAAAATAATTTATATGAAAACGAAATGAGAGATTTGGTTAAAAGAAAAATGAGTCAGCCATTGTTTGAAACTTCAATCAGACTTTTGGTAACCGGTAATGATAAGGACTCCAGACTTGATGGATTACTTTCAGCCTTAGGTCAATTAAATAGTCCTTATCAAAGTTTAAAAAGAAAAAAGATTAAGAATTTAAATGATAAATTTGTTTTACGAAAATTAACTTTGAGCAGTCTTTTAAATCCCAATCCAATTTTATCAGTATCGGAATTAGCTGCTTTTTATCATTTTCCCAATCAGACCACGACTAAAACCGAAGACTTGGTAAAACTTTATTCAAAGGAATTACCGCCTTCCTTATCAATGAAAAACAATAAAGATTTAGAGGTGGTTTTTGGTAAGAATAATTATGGTGGCAAGGAAGCGATGATTGGTTTAAGCGGTGAAGAAAGGTCACGCCATCTTTATATCCTAGGTCAAACTGGTTCCGGAAAAACAACAGTGATGTTTCATATGGTCAAAGACGATATAGTTTCCGGTCGGGGTTTAGCAGTGTTAGACCCACACGGAGATTTGGCAAAGGATTTATTAAATACAGTTCCTAGAAATAGAATTAATGATTGTATCTATTTTAATCCGGCCGATTTAAAACACCCGATAGGATTAAATTTAATGGAGATCTCAAAAGACTTAACAGGTGAAGAATTAGAGCAAGAAAAGGAATTAGTCTGTGAAGGTTTGATTTCAATTTTCAGACGGGTTTTTAACAAAGAAGAGAATAATGACTCCCATAGAATTGAATATATTTTGCGTAACACTATTTATACAGCTTTTAATGTACCTGAGGCAACCATTTTTACAATTTTTGATTTGTTAACCAATCCGAAGTTCAGAAAAAGAGTAATTCTATTATTGGATGATGAAAACTTAAAAAACTTTTGGAAGAATGAATTTGGAAAAGCCGGAAATTATCAGGTGGTCAAAATGGCTTCCGGAGTAACGGCTAAAATTGGTCGTTTTTTGTTCTCACCGACAGCTAAAAGAATTTTGGAACAGTCAAAATCAACTATTAATTTTGATGAAATTTTAGACAAGGGAAAAATATTAATTTGTAATTTGGCCGAAGGTAGTTTGGGTGAAGACACCTCTCAACTTTTAGGAACGATCATAATTACTAAAATTCAACAGGCGGCGGTCAGAAGGGTTCGACAAAACAGAGAAAGCCGAGTCCCCTTTCATTTATTTATTGATGAGTTTCAAAATTTTGCCACCTCTTCTTTTATTAAACTTTTATCCGGTGGGAGAAAATTTGGATTAAGATTAACCATTGCCGAGCAGTCGAGTTGTCAGCAGGAAGACAGAAATGTGGTTAACGTGATTTTGGCCAACTGCGGTACGGTGATTTGTTTTAGAACCGCCAGTCCAATAGACGGCGATTTAATGTTATCCCAATTCCAACCCTATGTAACTTTAAGCGACATTGTAAATTTACCCAGATATCACTTTTTAATGAAGGTGTCGGCAGTGAGACCGGAAGAACCAATGTCCGGAGAAACTATTCCGATAGCTTATAAAAAGGATGATAAAAAACTTGAAGAGATCATAGAAAGTTCTCGAAAAAATTATGCAGTGGATTATAAACCAAGCATTAAAACTATTTTTAAAAGTAAAAAAGTTAAAGCTAATACAATTGATAGGACTTTAACCAAATAGTGTCAACGTGTTGATACTAAAATAACAAAAATTAAAGCTAAAATTTAAAAATTCACGTCAGCTATATTCTCTTATAGAGAAAGGAAAATGAATAAACGAGAAGAAGAGATATTAGTAAATTTATATCGGTTTAGGTTTTTGACCAGAGGTCAATTACAGTGTCTTTTAAAACAGAGTTATCATAGTCGTTTAGTTATTTGGTTGAAAGAATTATCAAGTAAAAATTATATTGGTTGTTTAGATAGAAGAGGAAAGATAACAGATTCGTATATTTATTTTTTAGAAAATAATGGAAGAAAATATTTAAAGAGTTTGGAGTTAAATAAGAAGGGATTAAATAAAGTATGGAGAAATGACAAGACCAGTCAACAGCAACAAAACCATTGTTTAGCTATGGCTGATGTTTTTATGGCCTTGAGTAATACGGTAGAAAAAGCAGAAAAGAAATTACGTTTTTTTACCAAAACAGAGCTAATCGGTTATGGCGGTTTGGTAGTCCCCCATCCGGATGCCTATTTTCATATAAAAGAAAACAAGAATTTACAAATCTTTTATTTTCTAGATATCTTTAATGCCTTTGTTAATAAATGGCAGTTAATAAAAAGACTGGATAAATATCAGGACTATTATGATGAAGATATTTGGCAACAAGAAGTTAAAAAAGATTTTCCGGAGGTGATTTTGGTTTTAAGTGATGTATCGTCTTATTTCTTTTTGAAAAAGTATTTACCAAAGATTATAGAAAATTATGATTTTTCAGTTTATATAATTTCTTTGGATATGGTTAGGAATAAAGGTTTTAATAAAGAAACACTGACAAAAATTGAGCCGGCAGATGATTAATTCTGCCGACCCAAGTATTCGTTTAAAATTTTTCGACCTCTATTGGTAATAATAAAATCGTGAAATAGACGGGCTCCCTTGTCTGAGGTAAAAGGAATAAATTGAGGCAGTTTGTCCATCTCGATTTTTCTAAACTCCTGCAATCTCATATCAACGGTAAAACCTTTAAAAGTTGGTAATTGTTTAATCATAGACTTTTTTAATTATTTGACTGGCTTTTTTGGGTGAGAAATATAAATCACGCTCTATTCCTAAACCATAAGGCCCTTTTAAGCTTTCTAACTCGGTAAGAGAAAAATAACCCCATTCATCATTTTCATCACCAAAGATGGAAACATAACCAAAAAACATTTTATCTTTTGGATTGAATTCGGTAG